>DASWXS010000220.1:0-11964 GCA_036405375.1 Bacteroidia bacterium | reverse complement strand
ACAAAGAAACATTGAATTATCTTTTCGAGCAGTTGCCGATGTTCCACCGGATTGGGGCTGCGGCCTATAAGGCAAATTTAGATAATACACACGCATTAATGGATGAATTAAACCATCCGTACCAGCGTTTTAAAGCTATTCACATTGCCGGAACCAATGGAAAAGGCTCTACTTCTCATATGCTTGCTGCCATTTTGCAAAAAGCAGGATATAAAGTTGGTTTGTATACATCGCCGCACCTGAAAGATTTCAGGGAGCGCATCCGGATTAATGGAAAAATTATTCCGCAAAAGTATGTGATTGCGTTTGTGGAGAAGTATAAAAAGAAATTTGAAAAGATCCGACCTTCGTTTTTTGAATGGACAGTTGCTTTGGCTTTTGATTATTTTGCAGATGAAGAAATTGATATCGCAGTTGTTGAGGTAGGGCTGGGAGGGAGGCTGGACTCTACTAATGTGATCACACCCGAATTATGTGTTATCACCAACATCAGTTTCGATCACATGAATTTACTGGGAGATACTTTGCAGAAGATCGCGACGGAAAAAGCCGGTATTATTAAAACAGATTTACCTGTTGTAATTGGGGAGCGTAGTGAAGAAACAGATGAGGTGTTCATCAATACAGCAAAAAAAGTTAACGCTCCGTTATTTTTTGCAGAAGACGGATTTAAGATCGAGTCGAAAAAACAGGTAAACAAAAAAGGGAAGCTGTTTTTAGCGTATACTATCAACAAAGAAAAGGCAATTCATCTGTGCGATCTTCCGGGCTTATATCAGAAAAAAAATATTACAACAGTATGTGCAGCTGTTTCTATCCTGAATGCGGAAGGTGTATGTGAAATAAAGCCGGATCATTTTTATAAAGCACTCGAAGATGTTGAGGGAATTACCGGGTTAAAAGGCAGGTGGCAGGTAATGCAGCAAAAACCTTTGGTGATAGCAGATACGGGCCACAACGAAGCGGGAATAAAAGAAGTATTGAAGAACATCAAAAATACTTCGCACAAAAATCTTCACTTTGTTATCGGAATGGTGAACGATAAGGATGTTTCTAAAGTACTTTCCATGCTTCCGAAAAAGGCTGCTTACTATTTTACCAAAGCTAGTATCCCACGTGCTTTGGATGAAAAAGAACTACAGGCACTGGGACAAAAATTCAAATTGAAAGGCGATACATATTCAACGGTGAAGAAGGCTTTGAAAGCGGCATTGGCTAGTGCGGGGAAAAGGGATCTTATTTTTGTAGGAGGTAGTACCTTTACGGTAGCTGATGCCTTGTAAAACAAAAAATCCCCGCCTTTTGAGCAGGGATTTCAATATCAAATTCAAAATGATTAAGCAGGCATAGTGCTTAATACACCATTCATGCTTCTTACTGCATCAGCACTTTTGTTGAATGCAGCTTGTTCGTCTGCGTTTAATTTAACATCAACGATCTTTTCCCAACCGTTTTTGCCAATTACAACCGGAACACCTAAGCAAATATCGCTTTGTCCGTATTCTCCGTTAAGAGAAACACAGCAAGGGAATAATTTTTTCTGATCGTTAACGATACTGTCAACCAAAGAAGCAACTGCAGCTCCCGGTGCATACCATGCTGAAGTACCTAACATTCCTGTTAAAGTAGCTCCACCAACCATAGTGTCAGCAGCAACTTTTTGTAATTGCTCAGCGCTTAAGAATTGAGAAACCGGAACTCCTTTGTAAGAAGCCAATCGGGTAAGAGGGATCATGGTAGTATCACCGTGTCCACCAATTACCATTCCTTCTAAATCATTAGGAGAGCAGTTCAGTGCTAATGATAAATAACATTTGAAACGAGCGCTGTCTAAAATTCCGCCCATACCGATGATGCGGTTCTTAGGTAATTTGCTTCCTGTTAATGCAAGGTATGTCATTGTATCCATTGGATTACTTACAACAACGATCACTGCATTTGGAGAGTGTTTTAAAATATTTTCAGTAACACCTTTTACAATACCAGCGTTGATACCAATCAGTTCTTCACGGGTCATACCCGGTTTACGTGGAATACCTGAAGTAATTACTACTACATCGCTTCCTGCCGTTTTAGCATAATCATTAGTGCTTCCGCTGATGCGTGTTTCGAAACCATTTAATGTTGCGGTTTGCATAAGGTCTAATGCTTTTCCTTCCGCAAAATTTTCTTTAATATCAAGAATTACAACTTCGCTTGCAATTCCTCTAAGTGCAATGTATTCTGCGCATGATGCCCCAACATTTCCGGCACCTACAACTGTTACTTTTGACATAATTTTATTGTTTTTTTTATTGTTTTTATGTTTTACTGTTTCTTGTTTGCGATTTGTATCAGAAATCAATCATCAAAAATCTTAAATCCTTAAGCGTCGATCTTCGCGTACTTCGCGTTCTTCTCGATAAAATCTCTGCGTGGCGGAACTTCATCACCCATCAGCATAGAGAAGATATGATCAGCTTCAGCAGCGTTCTCAATACTTACCTGGCGTAAGGTTCTGAACTCAGGGTTCAGTGTAGTTTCCCATAACTGCTCCGCATTCATCTCACCCAAACCTTTGTAACGCTGAATACCAACTGACTCTGGTTTATCTCCGCCCAGTTCTTTTACAAAACCATCGCGTTGTTCTTCGGTCCAGCAGTAACGCTGTTCTTTTCCTTTTTTTACCAGATAGAGTGGAGGAGTAGCAATATAAACATGCCCTTTCTCGATCAGTTCTTTCATGTGACGGAAGAAGAACGTCAAGATCAATGTGGTAATGTGAGAACCGTCGATGTCGGCATCACACATGATAATAACTTTGTGGTAGCGCAGTTTTTCGATGTTCAGTGCACGCTGATCTTCAGTAGTTCCTCTGAATACCCCAAGAGCGGTGAACATATTTTTGATCTCTTCGTTATCGTAAATTTTATATTCTAAGGCTTTTTCTACGTTAAGAATTTTACCTCTTAATGGAAGAATAGCCTGGAATGCACGGTTACGGCCTTGTTTAGCTGTTCCACCTGCCGAGTCACCCTCAACAAGGAATAACTCACATGCTGCCGGATCGCTGTCGGCACAATCTGCCAGTTTACCTGGTAAACCACCGCCTGACATAACACTCTTACGTTGCACCATTTCGCGTGCTTTGCGGGCAGCGTGACGGGCAGTTGCAGCAAGGATAACCTTGTCAACGATCATTTTCGCTTGTTTTGGATGCTCTTCCAGGTAATTTGCAAGCATTTCACTTACCGCCTGGTCAACTGCGCCCATAACCTCGTTATTTCCTAATTTGGTTTTTGTTTGCCCTTCAAATTGTGGTTCCTGAACTTTAACAGAAATAATAGCAGTTAAACCTTCACGGAAGTCATCACCACTGATCTCCAGCTTTACTTTTGAAAGTAAACCGGTTTTATCAGCGTAACTTTTTAATGTCCTGGTTAAACCTCTTCTGAAACCAGCTAAATGGGTTCCACCTTCGTGGGTATTGATGTTGTTTACATAACTCTGAACGGTTTCAGCGTATGAAGTATTGTAAAGCATAGCTACTTCAACCGGAATTCCTGATTTCTCTCCTTCAATATAAATAACCTCGTCAATTAATTGCTCTTTTGAAGAATCTACATAAGCAACGAACTCACGTAAACCACCTTCTGAATAAAACTCTTCAGAGAAAGGAATTCCTTGTTCATCTTTGTTTCTTTCATCTGCAAGAGAGATACGGATACCTTTGTTGAGGTATGCAAGCTCGCGCATACGTGTAGCAAGTGTATTATAATTGTATTCACCAACAGTAAAGATGGTCAGATCCGGTTTAAATGTTTGTATGGTACCACGATAAGTAGTTTCGCCTACTTCTTTTACATCGAACAATGGTTTACCGCAGCTGTATTCCTGGGTGTGAATTTTTCCCTGGCGGTGAACTTCCGTTTTCATATGTATAGAAAGAGCGTTTACACAGGAAACACCTACACCGTGTAATCCACCGGATACTTTATAGCTGTCTTTATCAAACTTACCACCGGCATGTAATACAGTCATAACCACCTCAAGAGCTGATTTTTTCTCTTTCGGGTGCATATCCGTGGGGATACCACGTCCATCGTCTTTTACGCGGATGGAATTGTCCTCCAGGATGGAAACAAAGATGTTTTTACAATGACCAGCGAGTGCCTCATCAATAGAGTTATCTACTACCTCGTATACCAGATGGTGTAAACCTTTAACGCCAACATCACCAATATACATGGCTGGTCTTTTTCGTACTGCTTCTAATCCTTCAAGTACCTGGATACTATCCGCGCCGTAACTTTTTTGGTCTTTTTGATCAATTGTTTCTTCCATAAATATCTAAGAGAGTTCTTACACTGTTTTTGTTTGTCAATTCCTGTAAATATACAGATTTTATAGGGATTTCAGCCTATAAAACTTGCTAACAATTTGTTAAAAAAAGCAGTAAAAAAGCGTAAAATTCTGAAAGAAAAATTTGGAAAAATGGAAAGAAAAATTCGGAAAAAATGGAGATGTTTTTAATGCACTTTAAAAGATCCATTTTAGTGAAAAGCAGGTTTAGTTTGACCAGTTCTCATTTGTACCAAGCTGCAAATAAAATTTGTTTTTACGTATCTGTGATTTATCATACACTGCGCATCCGTTTTTATCCAGGCGTGGATAATGTGGGGTATTGCGCGGCACAAATTTAGGAAGGATAACAAGATCGTGGCTTAACCTGTTTTGAAAGCCATGCCTGATCTGCTCGCTATCCATCCCCATTTTAATATGAGCAAACTGTCCGTAACCTAAATTATAGATCAGGCCGCCGTATAAGATTCCGTGACTTGTTTTACCATAAGGAAGATCTTCCAGCACGCGTACACCATTTGGGCAGCGAGGCACAGTAAAACGTTCCCATACTGATTTTCCGCTTTCTCCTGTCCAGATATATAAGCCTGTATTGAATTTATAATTTCGGTGGCGATAACTGAACCATAAATGCCCTGTTCTGAAGCGGTCCCTGGCTTGGCCTGCAAAAACATCGTTTTCAAAAAGTGCAGAAAAATTCTTTATGTGAATTCCCCATCCGCCGCTCAATTGTGAGGTTCTTGCGTTATCAACATAACAAATAAAATTATAACCTAAACCATAATCGTAATTAGTATTATGAATTAAACCATTTAATTGAAAGTCGGGAACAGTTTCTTTTTTTCCTCCTAACAGAAGTATTCCAATTGCGTTTCTGTTTTCCCAGAATTTTTTGCGTTTGCCATAGCTGGTCAAATGAAATGTAAGAGTGGAACCCGCGTTAAGCTGAAAGCAGTAATCTTTATAAAATGTATTTGCTGAAAGCCCAATACCGTTTATGTGTGTGCCTACATTCAGCAATAAACCAACAGATGCGCCAAACTTATTGTAGGAAAATGTTTGTGCACATGAAAAAACAGGAATAAGCAGTAATAGCTGGAGTAGCTTTTTCATTGCGTAAAACTAATGCAAAAAAATATTCCAGGTAAATTTGGAGGAAGAATCAGAACTCGAACTTAAAGGTGATGAACCCTGTTTGATCTTCTGATGTGGATGTTTTCTCAAAAACGGCTCCCTGGGCTGTTTTTAGGGCTTTGCTGCGCAGAGAGGTGCTTGAAGCCGTTGTTCTTTCCGGATCAATTTCTGCAGTTATAACATCACCATTTGCGTTTACAGTAGTTTTTACCACTACAACACCTTCATTGTTTGCACCGCTAATGTTTTCAATAAACACCAGCTTCCTGTTTTTTAAATTGCCTCCAATAGTGCCGGGAGTATTTTCACCTGCCGGAGCTGGTTTGCTTCCTCCAATGCTTTGTGAAGGCGCTTTTTCAGGAGTTTCTGAATTGCTCCCCGGTAAATTGTTGGATGTTGGAATAATTGAATGGGTAAACGAGTTTTTGAATAGTTCCGTTTCAATTTTTACAATGCTTTGCGAAATACCTGCGGGTAATGAATTACTGAGCGAGGATTTATCTTCGGTAGCATTTAAAGCGGGTTGTTCATCTTGAAAAGCAAGATCTACGGGTATTTCGACACTCGATGTTTGCAAAGGAGCATTGAATATTTCACGCGCAGGACTCACAATTTTGATGAAGAAAACAGAAGTCAGGAATGTCAAACTAACAAGGCCTGTTATAATGCCTGCCAATTTTTTTTCGCGGCTGGTTTTGTCGATTGAGCTCATGGTAATAGGATTTACTCTATTAACGCAGTATTAACCCAAAAATTGTAGGAAATGAAAGAAGGATCTTAGAATTCGAATTTGAATGTAATAGTTCCGATCTGTTCATCAAACCCGTTGGGAGCAGGAGAGAATACCGCGCTCAAGGCGGCCTGTCGAGCTTTTGATTTTAAAGCAGCGCTGGAAGTATTTGTTCCGCGGCCGTTTGGTTCAGCCTCAATTACTTTACCTTCTTTATTTACTTTAATGGTAACCACCACAATTCCTTCTTCTTTACTGTCGTTTACCTTAGGCAGGCTAAGTGCTTTTCTACCCGCCAGGCTATATCCCGAACCACCTGCACTATTACCGATCTGGTTTGGGTTATTCCCATTTCCACCTAAGCCGTTTGTATTTGGATTTCCATCGGGTACACCATCATTCCCTGCATTGCCTGAACTACCATCTCCACCACCGTTTGTACCTGCATGTGTATTTCCTTTTACGAAATTGCTGAGCAAGGAATTATTATTGTTGCTTGGCTTTACGGGAGTAATTACCGTGGTTTGGGTTTCTGTTTTTGGAGTAGTTTCTTTTGGGTCTGATTTTACAACCGGCTCACCATTCTCAAATGTTTCAGTAGGATTGGTTTCTGATGGAGTAGAAGTACTGGTTGCTTCAGAAGTAACAACATTTGTAGCATCGCCAATACCGTCATTTTCCACTTCACCTGTTCCCTCGTTGTAGGTCCCAAAATTCATTTCCATACCTTCCGATCCTAATAAATCGAAAGGTGGGTTTCGGGTGGTAATAGTATATAGGAATAAAAACAAGAAAAGAAGAAGAGCAATTCCCAATGAAATTGATCCCGCAATTACCCTATCTTTTGGATGTTCTGTACTCGTATTCATGCATTTACTTCTAAATCAAATTTACAAAAATTATTTGGCATTTGCTGCTTTTGTAGACACTACCATTTTTACTTTTAAGCGGTCGCCGATCTGCATTACATCAATGGCGTCCTGCCAGCTCAGATCCTTGTCGATGTTTAAAATTACCAGTGGCTCAGTTTGTCCTTTTGTTACAGCGGCAATTGCAGGTTCCAGGTTATTGAACTCAATCTCCTGGCTTTCCAGGAAAAACCTCCTGTCTTTTGTAACAGCAAGATGTAAAGGTTTTTTAGCCTCAACCGGATTTTTGGTTTTGCTTGAACTTGCCAGGTTTACCTTCATTGCGTTCGGGCTGATCATGGTAGATAAAATCAGGAAGAACAACAGTAAGAAGAACATGATATCGTTCAACGAATCTGTGCTCACTTCCGCTTCTCTATGTCTTTTTCTCAGTGCCATTTTAATTGTCTTTTAGATGAAAGAATATTTGATTTCCACAAAAACGAGCTGCTTATTTCGCCGGCTCATTTAAAATATCCAGGAAATGCATGCGTGTTTCTTCCATACGATGGGCAAACTTGTCGATCAGTGTGTTCATCCAATGGTAGGCGATGAAGGCAAATACACCCACAATAAGACCTGAGCAGGAAGAAACCATTTTTTCGTATAAACCGGTTGAAATAACCGATATTTCTACTGTTCCCTGCAATGCGATATCGTAGAAGATTTTAATTACCCCAATGATTGTACCAATGAAACCAAACATAGGAGCAATTCTACCTGTAATGTTCAGGATGCCCATGTTTTTTTCCAACCTTCCAATATCTATGGTTGCTGATTCATTCATAGCCTCGCGGATATCATTTACAGGTTGCCCTATTCTGCTCAATCCTTTCTCTATCATTATCGCTTCCGGCGTATTCAGGCTTAAGCACATAGAGCGTGCCGAATCAATGTTGCCTTTATGAATTGCGTCTTTTACACCTTGCAATAACTGGGGATTCCTTTTTGAAGCTCGCTTAATAGTAAGCAGGCGTTCTACCAAAATGTAAATAGCCAAAACCAGCATTAGTGCCAAAGGGTAGATGATGACCCCGCCTTTCATGATCATGGAAAGAAGATTGAAAGTATCTTCTGTTATTGGTTGTTTGGTAACTTCTCCAGGATTTATTCCTGTATTTGCAACGGTGTTGGCAGCATTAGTTAATGTGTCGGCAACTGTTGCAACGGTTCCGGCAGTGGTTTGCAATAAAATACCCATCATAGTTATAAAGTTTACGTTTACGAAAGTACACCCTATGTGTACGTGGTAGTTTTATGCCATTCCTTAATTTTAAACAGTGGAGTGTTAGCTTAACGTCTCTCCCTGGCCTATATTGCCATGCTTTCCTTTAAAATATGCTAAAAAAGCGCTAACTTTACGGGTACAGATGTTCAGGCAGGTTCAGATACCAGAGGAGTTGAGCAGGGAGCGCAAAAAAATCCGCAGGTCAGAGGATTTGCTTTTGCACGAAGCTCATAAATTGCTTTTGCAGGAACAGTTCAGCGAGAAAAATATCCTTTCAAATCTCAAGTCTTACACAAAATCATTTGGTTTGCTGGATGAAGAAGGTATTGATCCGGGGCAGATCTATACTACCAGGGAGATCAGAAATATCTGCGTCCGATACCGCCTGCGCTTTGTGGATAGCCAGGTTTACACGGGAGAATTTCCATACGAAGTGGTTTTAAAGATCAAAGACCTGAATGCGATTCAGCGAAAAGACTTAATGTTTTTCAAAATACTTTCACCGGCAGAAAATCTTAAGAATCCTTCACAAAACATGGATTCTCTTTTGTTTGTACAAACCGTTTATGGTAACTATTACCTGCTTCATCGCTGGGGCAACCTGTTGCCTGTGTCAAGAAAAATAAAAAGTTTTCCTTTCCGCAGCATTGAAACTTTTATGTTGTGCGTAATTGTGTTAACGGCGCTGCTTAGTCTTTTGCTTCCGAATAAATACCTTACCACCGATACACATGCAGATTATTTTTCGATGTATAGGGTTGCCTGTTTTTTTCATGTACTTATATTGGTTGCGGGTTTTTGTGTGTTTTACCTTTTTAAAAACAACAAAACATTTTCTGTTTCCGACTGGGATAATCCAAAAATAAACTGATGTCAAAACATGAAGTATATAACGTATGGCCTTGGAAATGGTACTTTCCTGGAAAACAAATATGAGTTTGACGTGATAGATAAATTCCTTTATATCCCGGGAAATTATGTAGGCCGCGATCAAATGGGAGACCCTCATCATCCGGAACAAAAAGACTGGATCAACAGTTTATCACCATCAGTTGCTGTGAAAGAAGTGTGGTACGGAACCTGGGAGTTTTCTTCAGATAAAGATGTGGCAGATTTCATTAAATTACTGGACGGAATTCCTGGTAGGGGCATATAAATTCGTATCCGGTTATTGTATCAAATAAATGCGCTTCCTGAAATCTCCAACTCATGAATGTTTTGTATCTTTCGGCGAAATTAAAAAGGTTCATTCCTTCTTTTGCCTTTGTCGGAAGTAGATAAAATAAAAGCACCCATTGCGGAGAATATAGAAATCTTTGAAAGCAGATTTCGGGATTCGATGCGGAGCAATGTTCCGCTCCTGGAAAAGATCACCACTTATATTGTAAAACGAAAAGGAAAGCAACTTCGCCCGATGTTTGTTTTCCTGGCATCTAAAACCATGGGTGGTTTCAACGACTCAACTTACAGGGCTGCAGCTTTGATTGAACTATTGCATACGGCAACACTCGTGCATGATGATGTGGTGGATGATAGTAATGAGCGCAGGGGCTTTTTCTCTATCAATGCTTTATGGAAAAATAAAATTTCTGTGCTGATAGGTGATTATCTCTTATCAAGAGGTTTATTACTGTCTCTCGATAATGATGATTTTCATTTGTTGAAAATTGTGAGTAATGCTGTTCGCGAAATGAGCGAAGGAGAATTGCTCCAGATTGAAAAAGCACGTAAACTGGATATTTCAGAAGAAATTTATTTTGAGATCATACGTAAAAAAACGGCAACGCTGATTGCAGCCTGTTGCGCATGCGGAGCTGCTTCTGTTACAAATGATAAAACGGAGATCGATGCAATGAGTAAATTTGGGACACTCACAGGTATCGCTTTCCAGATAAAAGATGACCTTTTTGATTTTGGTGATGGAAGTGATATTGGCAAACCTACTGGTATTGATATCAAAGAAAAGAAGATGACGCTTCCTTTGATTTATGCGCTCAATCAATCGTCGGAATCGGAAAAGAGAAAGATCATTAACATTGTAAAAAATCATAACGACAACCCGAAGAAGGTAGCTGAAGTAGTAAGTTTTGTGTTCGAAAAAGGAGGTATTCAATATGCAGAAAAGCGTATGAACGAATACAAAGACCAGGCACTCGCAATACTTGACGAATTTCCTTCATCAGATGCTAAGGATTCGTTGCGTGAATTGGTTATTTATACAACAAACAGGAAAAAATAATAAAATGAAAATAGTAGCTGTATTAATATTATGTATTGGATTGGTGTTTTATTCATGTTCTGCCGATCCGAAAGGGAAAGCAGATGATAAGGGAAACAAAGAGGATACACTGGCAATGACGAAAGCGGAAGATGTATCCTCCGGGCAATTTGCACCGCCTGATTCAACTTACACGGGAGATTATTTTGAAAAGTATCCGAGTGGAGTTATTAAGGTGAGAGGTACTTTCCGGTTTGGAAAAAAGAGTGGGAAATGGATGTATTTTTTTCCGAACGGAACCATGTGGAGCGAGGCATTTTTTCATAATGATAAAATGAACGGCGGTTCCAATGTATATCATTCAAATGGGCAGCTGATGTATAGCGGTCATTATAAAATGGATGTGGCAGACAGTGTTTGGAATTTTTACGATAGCCTGGGTAAATTGGTTGAAACAAGAGATTACAACAAGATTAAATCCGACAAAAAGTAAAAATTTGTTGCCCAATATTGTGCATTTATAATTTTTATTTACCTTGTACAAAAATTAACACTATTATGATCAAGTTAAACGCGTCTAAAATTGTTATCCCGGTTGACTTTTCAAAAACAGCTTTGAAAGCAATCAAACATGGAGCTTATATTACCAGTTTGAACAAAGGGGAACTTATTTTGTTGAATGTTCAAAAGAAAAATGATCTTATTGATATTATCCTTCCTGCTATCAAACTTAAAGACATGAGTGTGATCACTAAATACATCCAGGAAAAAATGGAGGTATTGGCAGCAGAAGTGAGAAAAGAATACGGAATAAAAGTAACTCCTATTGTTTCTATGGGAAGTGTTACTTCTGAAATTGTTGCTATTGCAGATGAGAACAAAGCCGGAATGATTATTATGGGAACCCAGGGCAGGGATTCGGACAGCAGTTTATTATTAGGAAGCAACTCTTACCGCGTATTGGCAAAAGCGCATTGCCCGGTTATGACTGTGCGTGCGAACACTGCAAAAATCGGGTACGGTGATATCGTTTTACCTATCGATTCATCAAGCCACACACGCCAGAAAGTAGTACCTACATTAAAATTTGCCGAAAAATTTGCATCAAGAATACATTTATTAGGTCTCCTGGGCAAAAACGAAACGGGCTACAAACATAACCTTGAAGTTATTTTCGGACAGATTGAAAAACTTGCTGATAAAAGCGGTTTGAAGTGCGTAACCAAGATCGTTGAGAATGTTGAGCATCCGGGTGAACAAACCATGAAATATGCAAACAAAACAAAAGCAGATCTTATTTCTATCATGAGCGATCAAAAGGCAGGAGGCTCTGTACTTCTTGGTAATTATGCGCATGAAGTATTAAACGATTCAAAAATACCGGTTTTGTGCTTTAAACCAGAAG
>DASWXS010000219.1:0-15552 GCA_036405375.1 Bacteroidia bacterium | reverse complement strand
AGGGCTTTTGCGGTTAATTGCCCGAGCCCGTCTGAAGAACCCGTGATAAATATTCGAGACATAACATAAAGATAATAAAATCTGGTAGCTTATCATTTTTAAAAAAACACAGATTTTACAGATACTATTTTGTATAAAAATATCACTGATCTCCCCTGCCAAGGGCAGATTAATCAGCGTTAATTAATCAGTTTATGTTCATCAACAAAAGATCCTTGTCTGATACACACCCAAAACCTGTTCAAAAGAAAAAGGCTGCCTCCTTCTGGAAACAGCCTTTAACTTACCTGAAATTTTGTTGAGAGGAATTTACATTACTGCTTCATTATTTTTTTGATCACAGTTCCTTGACCAATAGTGATGTGTATGAAATAAATACCAGCGGGATAATTGCTGAGGTCTATTTTTTCGGATTGAGCAGTCATTTCTTTTTTCCCGATTTCCTGCCCGATAGCATTCATAATGCTATAGTGTATTGAACTGTTTTGTGTATCGTTAACTTCCAAGGTAATTTCTCCGTTTGTTGGATTTGGGAATAGCTGGATATTTGATCCGGAAGAAATATCTGCCAATGATACGGCATTGGTAATGTTCACAGAGTAATCTTCTGTTTCTCCATAATCATAAGAAAGACAAGGGTCTACTCCGGACGCGGTTACCCAAACTCCTCTTACTCTCATGCGTGTGCTTCCGGTTGTAGCAGCAGCAGGAACAGTAAATGTGATTCCCTGGGTGGTAGAAGGAGCGCTGCTTACAAATTCACCCAGCTTTTCGTTTGCATCTGCAAAATCGAAATCATGGTTATAATCTATCCACACCGCATAATAATCTGCATAGGTTCCCGGCCATGTACCTGATCTTATGTTTATAGTATAGGTGTTGCTCTTAACCAGGTTTGTACTCATAGTAGTATAATTATTATAAAAAGCACCACCAACTGAACCTGAATTACTATTGTTGATCGAACCAAGAGTTACTGCATCAATAAAGTCTCCATCCGAAGTTCCGTAATTGGAAGTGGTGATAGAACAATAGGATCCGCTTACTGCTGTTACGTTAATATAACAGGTTCTTACTTCCGGATCAGAGCCAAAGGCATTGGTTGCAGTTAAAGTAACCTGGTAACATCCGGCAACGGAATAGGTAATGCCTGTTGGGTTTTGAGCCGTTGAAGTGGCAGGTGTTCCGCCTGTGAAACTCCACGACCAGGATGTAGGGTTATTGGTGGAAAGGTCAGTGAAATTGACACTTCCTCCAACATTAATACTTGTAGAGCTTGCACTAAAATTGGCTACGGGTGCACTTCCGGTGGCAGCGGTAATGTTTACAGAATAGTCTTCTGTTTCTCCATACACATATGCAGCGCAGGGATCAATTCCTGTAGCGGTTTCCCATACACCTCTTACTCTCATTCGTGTACTTCCTGTTGTAGCAGTGGCAGGAACTGTGAATACAATGCTTTGTGTTGTAGATGGGGCAGTACTTGTAAATTCGCCCAGCTTTTCACCCGCATCAGAAAAATCAGAATCATGGTTGTAATCTATCCATACTGCATAATAATCTGCATAACCTGCAGGCCATGTACCTGATTTCACATTCACAGTGTAGGTACTTGTTCTCGCAAGATTGGTGCTCATGGTTGTGTAATTATTATAAAACGGGCCGCCCATCGAACCTGTATTCATATTGTTGATAGAGCCTAATGTTACACCATCAATAAAATCTCCTTCGGTAGTTCCTGTGCTTGATGAAACGGCACAATAGGAACCACTTGATGCAGTAACATTAATATAGCAGGTTTTTATTTCCTGGTCTGACCCCGAAGCATTGGTTGCAGTTAAAGTAACCTGGTAACAACCTGCAGTTGGATAGGTTATCCCGGTTGGGTTTTGTGCTGTTGAAGAAGCAGGTGTTCCGCCCGTGAAGCTCCACGACCATGAAGTAGGGTTATTGGTAGAGAGATCAGTGAAGCTGGTATTTCCGCCAACAGTAATATTTGTAGAGCTTGCGGAGAAATCTGCTACCGGTGGTGCTGAGCCTGCTGCAGGACTGATGTATACTGTATAGTCTTCTGTTTCGCCATACTGATACACTGCACAAGGATCTACGTTTGCACCTGAAGGCCGTACAATACGATATCTTATTCGTGTTGCACCGAGTGCAGCATTGGCTGGAACCGTTAATACTCCTGTACTCCAGCTCCAGGGAGTTAAATCGAACCCGGATAAGAGTGCTTCATACACCCTTTCGCCTGTGTCAGCAAAATCCCCGTCATGGTTCCAATCGATAAAGAAAGCACCATAAGAGTTAGGAGATCCGTTAGGCGAAATTCCTTCCGCTGATAACCCGTATTGCTCCCCTCTTTTTAAAGGAATGCTTGTGCTTGTGTAGTTTTTGTACTGTGCACCTCCCGTTGTTACGTTATCCAGTAACACTGTTCCAAGATCAAGTGAAAATGCTTGTGCACGTTTTATATAATCTCCGGCACTGGTTCCTGAACCTCCTGAAGAAGGCGTACAATAACTTTGAACGGTTATGTAACTTGTTTTTATTTCCTGGTCGCTTCCGTTTGCATTTGTTGCAGTGAGTGTAACCGAATAAACTCCGGCAGTGGAATAGGTTATGTTTGTAGGATTTTGTGAAGTTGAAGTTGCCGGGCTTCCTCCCTGGAATGACCATGACCAGGAAGTTGGACTATTGGCTGTAAGATCAGTGAAGTTTAAGGAACCTCCAACTGCTACACTGGTATTACTGGCAACAAAATCAGCTACCGGAGCGAGAGCAGGATTCAAAACATTAATATAACATGTTTTTACTTCAGGGTCAGAACCATATATATTGGTTGCAGTTAGTGTTACCTGGTAGCATCCGGGTGTGCTGTAAAGAATATTTGTAGGGTTTTGTGCAGTTGAAGTAGCAGGTGATCCTCCTGCAAACGACCACGACCATGAAGTGGGAGTATTAGTGGAGAGGTCAGTAAAGTTGATGGATGTTCCTGCATTCGGAGAAGTATTACTTGCTGAGAAATTCGCGACAGGAGCCAAACCGCCAGCCAGTGTAATGGAATAGTCTTCGGTTTCTCCATCCTGCCATTGTCCGTTGCCGCATGGTTCCAGCCATTCGTGGCTCGACATAAAAATATCATCAGCCACACGAACACGCATACGTGTTGTTCCAAGGTAAGTACCCGCAGGTACTGTAAATACAATGGTTCTTGTTGCCGCAGAATTCATAAAGCCCGATACCTGTCCTGCCGTTTCAGTACTTTCATCAAATACCCCATCCCTGTTGTAATCTATCCAGGCCGCGTAAGTTGCATCTGATCCTCCTGCGCCATTAATAGTAAGCGTATAAGTTTGTCCCCTGTTTAGTGTAGTGCTTTGTGCAAGGTAATTCTGATAGGAAGGACCTGAAGAACTTCCGGTGTTAGAATTATTAATACTTCCGAGCTGAACACCATTAACGTAATAAAAGTTAGTAGTACCGCTACCGCCTGCAGGACAATAGGCTGTATTGATATCATTTACCTGGATGTAACAGGTTTTGGTTTCGTTGTCGTTACCTGATGCAAAAGTAGTAGTGAGACTTACCTGGTAACATCCGGGTGTGTTGTAAACAATGTTTGTTGGATTTTGTGCAGTTGAAGTAGAAGGAGTTCCGCCGGTAAAAGTCCACGACCAGGAAGTAGGATCGTTTGGAGTTTGATCAGTAAAATTCGCGAAATTAATAGGGCTTGATGAATATACTGTAGTAGGGCTTCCTGTGAAATAAGCTTTTTTGTGATACCCGCTTGTTATTTTAAATAATTCTGTTCCGTAAGAATCGGCATTTGCCGTAAATAGAATGGTTGAGTTAAGATATAAAAAGTTCTCCGGTGAACTGCTGTATTGACCAACAACCATATCTTCCAATAATAATGTACCTGCTGTTGTTCCGTCGCTTGTGAAAGGCTCATAACCAAAAATATTTCCTGCCTGGTTGAGGTAAGCGCTGAAATACAATACACCATTCATATTGGCAAGGCTGGTAGGAGAGGAGCCCCCTGTACCCGGGTTGATATCGCGTACAAGTGTTGTTCCTGCTGTTGTTCCATCTGTTTTCCAAAGCTCATTACCATTTGCAGCAGTGCTTGCGCTGAAATACATTCTGCTTCCTACTACAGTAAAATTGTTTGCATTTGATGAAGAGGACCCGGTGTATATATCTTTAACCAATGTGGTACCTGCAGTTGTTCCGTCTGATTTCCACAGCTCATCTCCTTCGGCAGAAGTTGTTGCTGTGAAATAAAGCGTGCTTCCGAAAATTGTGATGTAGTTCGGGTATCCGCTGGAAGTGCCGGAGTAAATATCTTTTACAACAACAGTACCTGCAGTTGTTCCATCCGATTTCCATAGTTCAGTTCCGGTAGTTGCATCAGTTGCCCGGAAGTAAAGTGTAGAACCCAATGCAGTGAAGTATATCGGGTTAGAAGAAGTTGTTCCCGAATAAATATCTTTTACCAGCATCGTTCCTGCTGCTGTTCCATCACTTTTCCAAAGCTCTTTACCATTTGCCGAAGTAGACGCGGTAAAGTAAAGTGTAGAGCCCATCACGCAAAAATTTTCAGGTGAAGAAGAAGTTGCTCCCGCATAAATGTCTTTTACCATAACGGTTCCTGCGCTTGTACCATCACTTTTCCAGAGCTCAGTTCCATTAGTTCCATCGGTCGCCGTAAAGTAAAGCGTTGATCCAATTACTGTGGCATAATTTACACCAGTAAAGCCCCCTGATGTTCCTGCGTAAATGTCTTTTACAAGTACTGTTCCGGCAGTGGTTCCGTCTGATTTCCATAATTCATATCCTGTAGTTCCTGCATCTGCAATAAAGAATATGGTAGAACCAATTGCTGCAAAGAATGAATAATTATATACACCCTGGGCAGTACCGGTTGCAATATCTTTTACCAGCATTGTTCCTGCGGTAGTACCATCCGATTTCCAGAGTTCTTTTCCGTTTGTTCCATTATCTGCTAAAAAATACAAGGTTGTTCCATTTACAAACATGGAACTTGGATTTGCATTTCCTGTTCCGGCGTTGATGTCTTTAACCAGCGTTGTCCCGCCTGTAGTTGCATCTGTTTTCCAGAGCTCATAGCTGTTGGTCGAGGTGTAAGCCACAAAATAAGCGGCGCTTCCCATGGTAACGAAATAAGATGAACTCATGGAGTTGTTTGCACCGGGCTCTATATCTTTTACAAGAGCTGTTTGACCGGAAATACTTTCTGTGTTAAACAGGAGAAGAAGACAAATGAATGCTGAATAAAGGAGGGAAGTTTTTTTCATAGGGGATAACTACTTTAGGTAATAAACGTATGACGGCAATTGTTTATATAAAAATAGTAAAATGGCAATAGGTTTACCAGTATTTGAGCAATATGTGAAAAAAATGTAGTTTGTGGATTAAACAGGCAAGGAGGATTTCATGCGCTCTTAGAATTTGTAATTATAACCCACTCTTATAACCTGGGTTTCATAATAGTCGGTGCTTATATAATTAAATTCTGCTCCTCTTATTTCCCGTTTTATGATCATGGTATTCAAAAGGTCTGTTGCATTCAAAAAAAGTTCACCTTTATCTTTTTGAATTTTCTTTTTTACTCCTATATCCAGTGAAAACCGTTGAGCTATTTTCCCTTGCGGAACCAGGTCAGGAGCCATGTATACAAAAGTTAGCTGAGCATCGATATTCTTTTTGAAACGAAAAGAATGGTTGCATTTAGCGGTACCTGAATATATTTCCTGGGTTAATGCGGAAAAGGAGTGCTGAACCGGGTAAAGATTATTTACGGTAAAAGCATTTATTTGATTGCGGTATCCGTTGAGGTTAATATTTAATGTATACCATTTTGCTATTTCCTGTGTGAATACTGCTTCAATACCTGTGTTATAGCTTCTGTTCACATTCTGAAATATAGCATAGATTAAGGTACTTCCCGGAATACTTGTTGAGATCCGGGTGATAGTGGCGTCGGCAATTCGGTGATAGGCTGCAGTATAAAAATATCCTTTTTGCCAGCTGGTTTTGTAGCCAATTTCGAAGGAGTTGGTAAACTGTGGTTTCAGTGCAGGATTACCCACTTTTATTATTTCCGCATCATCGTATTTCGGAAATATCCGGATATCCACTTCATTCGGCCGGTCTACTCTCCGGTTGTAGAACAAAGAGAGTTTATTTTGATCATTGATCTTATAGGCCAGCCTTACGGTTGGGAAAGGCTGCGTATAGGCATAACCATCACTTTTGTAAGTATTGTGGTTGGGATTTACTTCATAATTCAGATCCACATATTCGAACCGCATTCCTAGTTCAGCTTCTGCTTTTTTAGTTTCCAATATGTAATTTCCATACAGTGCGGGGATCAGCTCTTCATATGTTGCCCGGCCACCGGCATTGGTATCTAAAGGAGAATTTACACCGGGAAAAAATTGCATATTGGTAGGAATGTCGCGTTTGCGAAGTTTTAAGCCTGTTTCGATACGGCCATGTTTTAAAGGTTTAATGTAATCGGTGGTAATATCAAATACTTGTTCGTCGGATAAAAGTTTAAATGCGTCGTGCCCGGTATATGAAGGTAGAATATTGTCAAAAAAATATTTTTCATTCTCACGGTGAAAAGTATAGTTGAAACCGAAGTTCAATGCATGGCCGGCTTGTTTGAATTTATGTTGGTATGCACTGGTAGCCATAACAGTTGTTTTTAACTCGTCTTCCAAAAACTGCCATAGTCGTAAGCGTTCGGATAAATCGGCGTTAAAAAAAGGCTCATCACCTCTATCAATTATTTTTTCACTTCCAAAAAAACCGGAAACGGTAAGTAAATTTTGTTCATTAATATTCCAGTCGAATCCTATCCTGGAATTTGTAAAATGAGTGTTCCTGTTTCTTTTTGTTTGTTGTTGAATAATTGTTCCGTTTGTATAGTTGCGTGTGACAAATTCATTTTTGTTAAGTGTTTCGGTATACAGGTAGTCTGTTTGTATAAACGCGTTGATCTTTTTCTTTCGGTAATTCAGCGACAGGGATGGATTTACCTTTGGTGTTCCCTGGTATTGAGGACGAATACCGGGAAGGTTCTCTTTTCTTATCCACAAAGCTCCCATGCCTGTTGCTAATCCGATTTTCCCGTTAAAACCTTCTTGCTGGTTTTTCTTAAGAATGATATTAATAATGCCTCCATTCCCATTTGCATCGTATTTTGACGAAGGATTATTGATGATCTCTATTTTCTCAATAGAAGAAGCAGGAATATTGTCAAGCCCGGATTGTGATCCAAAGCCGGTTAGTGCGGTTTGTTTTCCATCAATGAGAATGGTGATTTTTTCATTTCCTCTTAATTGAACCTTTCCATCCTGTATGGTGATACCGGGGAGATTTTGCATTACCTGGAGAACGGATCCTCCGCTTTGACTAATATTATCATCAACAGAAAATATTTTTTTATCCATTTTCCCGCTTACTTCATCCTGCTTTGCTGTAACTTCTATTTCCCGGATAGTGGATGAGCTTTGTTCCAGCTCTATTGTTCCAATGTCAAGAAATGATGAAAGATTACCTATAAAAAGCACCTGTTTTTTCGAGTCATAACCAATAAGCGATATAACGAGGATGTAATTTCCTGTTTTTATTCCCGGAATACTGAAATGTCCTTCTTCGCCACTTATGGTTCCTGTAACAAATACCGAGTTCTTTTCTGTTTTTAATAGAATACTTGTATATGCGAGTGGAGTATGGTTTGCTTTATCTTTTACAAGCCCGGATACCGTGATTGTATTTTCCTGGGCGCAAACGATGCTGCACAGAAAAAGAAAGAGGAAGATTGTTTTATATTTATTCATGGATCGCCTGTTTTTTTATTACGTCAATAGATAAGCATGAAGTAACGCAGCAAAGGTGGATTGCGATTCTGAAGAGATTTTGCAATGCAGATCAAATTTTGTTTTTTTGTGAAATGAGCCGGTGAAATATTAGAATCTGATTAGAATAAAGATCTGCTTGATTTTAGCCTGTAGAATGCAAATCTAAAAAGAGGCCTGTAAGCCGGGTTCTGTTCTCACCGAAATGAGTTTCTATCATTTATCTGTCCTGGTTTTGAAAGCCAGGATCAATCAACCTACCCACTGCATTAATGTTTTTCAACATAGGAGACGAGCAGCCTCACAAATGCAGCCTATTTGGTCTTTCAACTTCCGAGGTTTACCTGCAAACTTTGTTACCAAAGCAGCCGTGAGCTCTTACCTCACGTTTTCACCCTTATCACTGGCGAAGAGCAAGCTCTTGCCAGGACGGTATAATCTCTGTGGCACTTTCTGTTTCACACCCTGCGGTGCTATCCCTTGCTTATCACAAGGCGGAATGCTCTGTGTTGCCCGGACTTTCCTCCCTGCATTGCTGCAAAGCGATAGAACGGCCTCAACTGCAAAGATACTTTTTAATTTGAAAATTTGAAAATGAATCAGGCTGAAGATGTGAGCATGAGAAGTGTTTTGAAACTTTCAATCATTTTGCAGTAATGAGATACTCTACAACGGCTTTGTTATCCAGGTAAATTACAAGGTCGTAATCGCCGGGCTTTTCGAACAGGAATTCGAATTCGTATGTAAATGCAGGATCAGCACTGTCTTTTAGCTTTACAGGTGTAATGTATTTGTCGAGGTTCATCAATATACCAGCTTCTTTGATACTTGCTCCTTTTTCAAGATTAAAGCGAAAAACAAAAGGCTTTTCGGCTTTGTGTTTTAGTTTCCCTTTGTTTGGAGAAAACGAAGCAATATTTAAATGAAAATAATCGGCATACAACAAAGCGCTGGAGGAAAATTTTTTCTTACTGATAGGTTTATCCAGTAATTGGTCTTTTTTGTTTTCAGGCAAATGATCAAGTATGAATTTTTCCGGCGGAGTTAAAAAATAGTGCTCGTCAAACTCTTTTTGAAACTTATGAGTAACTACATTGAATTTGCTTGTAGCCCAGGTAACATCCACAAGATACTTTTTGTTGTAGAGTGTGACAATATTCCATGCATGGTCGGTCTTCTTCAGTTTCCGGTTAATATCCTTTACATCCGTTTTGGTATAGCCTACCACAACATCGCAAGGTATTCCCACTTTCTCGCACATCTCTTTGAGCAGGTTTGAAAATCCCTGGCATACGGCTTTATTCTTTCTAACCACTTTATCTGCATCAGCAGCGTTGGCAGCCGCTTTGTTGTATTCAATATTCTCAGTGATCCAGCGAAAGATGGCCCTGAATTTCTCATGCTCTGTAGATAATCCTTCTGTAAGTGGAACTGCAATTTCAGAAACAGTTTTGTATTTTTTCTTCGGGAATTCAATCCCGGCTTTATCGGCTTTTGAATAGTCGGCCAGCTTCAGGTCCTCTGGTTGTGCTTTGATAAAGAGAGGAAAGAAGAAAAGGAAAATAAGAAATATGTAATTGCGTATCGTCAACGTATAAATATGAGCTAAATATAAAAATTGTCTTTCAATTATCTGAAGGGCTTTTGCAAACCTTATTTTCTTTTAACGTTTTTCACAAACTTCCTGGGCTCTGGTCTCGACTACTTCGCCGCGGCGAACAACCTGACACTTGTTGTTCTGCATTTTACCCGCAGCTTTGTGCCAGATAATTGCTTAGTATCCTAATCTTGTAGTTATCCTAACCTCAAACAATCAAATAAATCTCTCAGGCTACCTTGCTCCAATCTGTTTTCGAAACCGAACGTTGGATCAAATAGTTTTTCATAGGTGAATTTTTTGGTAATTCAAGATTAACGTCTTCTTCTATTATTTGTTGCGCCGCATTCCGGGCTATCATCAATAATTGCTGATCTTTAACAAGGTCGGCTATCTTCAGGTCAAGAATGCCGCTTTGTTGTGTACCCTCAATATCGCCCGGCCCGCGGAGTTTCATGTCTACCTCACTAATTTCAAACCCATCGTTGGTGCGCACCATGGTTTCCATACGGATCCTGCTTTCCCTGCTTAGTTTATGCGACGACATTAAAATACAGAACGATTGATCAGCACCTCTTCCAACTCTTCCCCTGAGCTGGTGCAATTGCGAGAGCCCGAACCGTTCCGAATTTTCGATCACCATTACGCTTGCATTCGGAACATTTACTCCAACTTCAATAACGGTAGTAGCTACCATTATCTGTGTTTCTCCTTTAATGAAACGCTGCATCTCAAAATCCTTTCGTTCGCTGGTTTGTTTACCATGTACTATACTGATACGATAATCAGGTAAAGGAAATTCCCTTTCCAATGATTCAAAACCTTCTTCCAGGTTTTTAAGATCCAATTTTTCAGATTCCTTGATAAGAGGATATACAACATACACCTGCCTGCCTAAGCCGATTTGTTCCCGCATAAAACCAAACATACGAAGACGTTTCTCATCCGTCATGTGAATGGTTTTGATTGGTTTTCTGCCGGGAGGCAGTTCATCAATAACCGACACATCCAGGTCTCCATAAAGAGTCATAGCAAGTGTACGAGGAATAGGTGTTGCAGTCATAATCAGCACATGAGGAGGAATATGATTTTTTTTGTGAAGTTTGCTTCTTTGCTCCACTCCAAAACGATGCTGCTCATCAATTACCACAAAGCCAATATTCTTAAACTTTACGGTGTCTTCGATAAGAGCATGTGTGCCAATCACAATCTGCATTTCGCCCTCTTCCAACTCCTGTAATATCTTTTTTCGCGCTTTGCCTTTTACAGATCCGGTAAGTAAAGAAATATTTATACCCAGTGGTTCAACCAATTTCGAAAGCCCTTCGTAATGCTGGGCAGCGAGTATTTCCGTAGGAGCCATCAGGCAGGCCTGGAACCCGTTGTCGATAGCCAGTAACATGCTCATAAGTGCAACAATCGTTTTCCCGCTTCCCACATCTCCCTGCACCAGGCGATTCATTTGTTTACCCGTTGATACATCCGTGCGAATTTCCTTTACTACCCGTTTTTGAGCATTGGTAAGATCGAAGGGAAGGTGTTCTTTATAGAATTTATTGAAGTAATCACCAACTTTTGAAAAAACAAAACTGTGCGTTACTTCCTTGTGATAAGATTTTTGTTTCAGCAGGCGCAGCTGGATAAAAAACAGTTCATCAAATTTCAGCCGTGTTTCTGCTTCCTTCAGCATGCGCGGGGAGGTAGGGAAATGGATTTGCCTTAAGGCTTCTTCCCTGTTAATAAGGTTGTGAGCGCTGATCAGTTCATTACTCAGCGTTTCAGGAATAGTGTTGTTCAGTTGTGCATGGAGGTTTTCCTGGAGCTTAAAGATTCCTTTGCTGTCGAGCCCGCGGAGCTTCATACTCTCTGTACTGTTGTACATGGCCTGTAGGGATGATTGCAGTTTTATACTTTCTTCATTCACCGGGTCAACATCCGGGTGTGGCATCGAGTAGCGTCCTTTGAATTCGTGAGGTCTACCGAAAACAACATATTCAATATCGCCCCTGAATTTTCCTTCCAGCCACTTGATGCCCTGGAACCACACCAATTCAATTGTTCCTGACGAATCCCTGAAATGCGCGACCAGTCTTTTTTTTCGCTTGTCACCAATTAGCTCTGTTTTTGTTATATAACCGCGTAGTTGAACAAAGGTGAGCTCTTCATTGATCTCTGCTACTTTGTGAAATTTTGTACGGTCTACATAACGGTAGGGGTAAAACGTGAGCAGGTGCTGAAAAGTAAAAATGCCCAGCTCTTTGCGCAGCAATTCGCCCCTTTGTGGACCGACCCCTTTCAGGTATTCAATAGGTGTGAGCAAAAAGTCGTTGCGCATGAAGGAAATATGATCTATAAAAATACTTAATGAACACGTTCTTATTCATAAAAGAATGAAAATATATAAACACTTCTCTATTGATAGTGGTATTTTTACATGGGTTTCGACCATGCTGAAATTATACTTCATAGCTTTTTTGCTTATTGCAGGAATTGCCCGTGCTCAATTCATGGATTCGCTTCATGTTGCTCTTAATGGGAGCAAAACATTTGATTTCAGGTTCGAGTCGCGAAACTCATTTGTAGACCACGACAGGGTGGAGGTGCAGAGTTTGAAAATGGGAGTTACCTTCGGACGCAAGATCAGCGTGGGCGGAGGTTATTCGTGGCTTAAAACAAAATTGTATGATAAGTACTCGTATTACGATAGCGACCTCAAGTCATCGGTACAGGTAAACAGGAGGGTTCGACTGAATTATTTCTGTTATTATGTCGATTACATTTTCTACAAAAGCAAACGCTGGCAATATAACATCCCAACTCAATTCGGAACCGGGTTTGCACGTTTTGAATATACCAACAAAGCTGCGGAGAAAATTGAAGAGAAATTCCTGGTGTTTTTATACGAACCCGGGGTAAATGTTAAATTTAAGATCTTCACCTGGCTTGGACTGGGTGGAAATGTAGGCTATCGGATTGTTTTTAAAAACAACAAATTCCTGGGTAAAAAGCTCAATTCTCCTATTTATTCGGGCGGTGTTATCATCTATTGGGACCAGCTGGCATTGGCATTGTTCCCGAAAAATAAGCTGGCAAATAAATGGCTTGGGCCGGTGGAGTGGTAGGCTAAATTTAGCTGAAATCTAATTTTGATACCATTATAAGCGTAAAAATCGTCGACGAATTGCTTATTTGGACTGCTTTATTCATTAATTTTGAATAAAATACTAAAAATCATTAAATTAGAGTTTCGATAACACTCCTGATATGAAAAAACTTTTATGTGTTCTAGTTTTTGCAGTTTTTGTCCAGGCTTCGTATGGTCAGTTAACAACCACATCGTCTACGGCAGCTAATCTTGTGCAGAATGTATTGTTGGGAGCGGGAATCACTGCAACCAATATAACCTATACAGGTGATCCTGATGCTATATCAAGTTTTACTTTTGCTCCCGGTGCGTCTCTTGGTTTTCCGAATGGAGTGTTGATGACTACGGGTAATGCATTAACCGGGACAACCGAAGGTCCTGAAGGTCCAAATGGATTTATGGATATCAGCACAGATCATTTTGGCGCAGGAGATGCAGACCTTGCTACTTTCTCGGGAGAAGATATTGATGATTTGAATGATGCAGCTGTACTTGAATTCGATTTTATTCCCCAGTCGGATACTATCAAATTCAGGTATATTTTCAGTTCTGAAGAATACAATACTTATGTGGGAACGAGTTATAATGACGTGTTTGCTTTTATCCTGTCGGGAGTTTCTACGCCTTTGACTGCAACAAATTTGGCTATCGTTCCGGGAACATCATTACCTGTGGCAATCGGGAATATTAATAATGGTTCGGGTGGTTTTGGTCCGTGTACCAATTGCCAGTATTTCAGGGATAATGAGAACGGGGGAATAGATGTTGCTTATAATGGCTTAACAACTACACTTACCGCAATTCATCATGTTATTTGTGGTGAGACGTACCATATAAAAATGGTGATCGCTGATGTAGCTGATGGTACTTTGGATTCGGGAGTTTTCCTGGAAGCCGGATCTTTTACTTCTTCATCTCCGTTTACCTTAGCGTCTTCTGTTAATGGAACAGTAGGTGTTACCAATGCAATAGAAGGTTGTGATAATTTGCAGGTAAGTTTTGTTCGCCCTACTGCAGAAACCGGTACTACGGCATCATTTAATATCGGAGTAGGAGGTACTGCTACAGGCGGTTCTGATTATGCAGCTATTCCAACCACAATTAATTTCCCAATAGGTGAAGATACTGTAACTTTTGATTTTTCGCCGGTATTGGATGGTATCAATGAAGGACCTGAAACAATTATCATTACTGTTAACAATGTAAATGTGTGTGGGGTTGTAACCTCGGTTGATTATAATTTCACTATTAATGATATAATGCCGGTGTCTGCTATTGCATCAAGCGAAACTATTTGTCCGGGAGGCAACGCTGATATTACAGCCACGCCAACAGGCGGATCGGGATCTTATACTTATTCCTGGACCAATGCATCAGGAACGGTTATAGGATCAACTGCAACTATAAATGTTAGTCCTGCAAATACGGAAGTGTTTACCGTTTCCGTAGATGATAATTGTGCAGGGACAGCAGCTGCAACTGTTCAGAGCACTGTAACAGTAGTTCCTACATTTACGCTTACTATTCCTAACCAGGTTGATCAGTATTGTACTAATCAAACAACCGGAAATGTTATAGCTAATGTTGCGTCTTCATCGCCATCCCCGGTACCGGGTTTCTGGTCGGGTATACCAGGAATCAATAATGTTGGTAACGGGCAAGCTACCTTTGCAATTTCATCTTTGCCTTTAGGTCCAACCGTTCTTACCTATAGCGCAGGAATTGGCTCCTGTACTTCATCAATGGATTATACAATAACGGTAAACCAATTTTCATCTTCAGATTTTACTTTACCATCTTCTAAGTGTGTGTATGATGCTGCAGTTACACCAGTTGCTCAAAACACACCGGGGAACTGGTTCCTTAATAATTTAAGTGTAGCGTCGGCAGTTATTAATCCTTCTGCTGTTGGCCCGGGCACTTACCAGGTAAGATACGAAACAGGCGGAACGTTATGTCCGAGTGCAACAACAAAAAACCTTGTTGTTAACCCGAAACCTGAAGTTGTATTCAACGCTCCTGTAACTGAAGGCTGTTTGGTAGGAGGAAATGCATTTTCGTTTGCGTCACAAATTACATCAGGTAATACAAATGGAACCTATTTATGGTTGTTTGGTGATGGGGCCTCTGGTTCTGCATTGGAAAATCCAGTTCATCTGTATAATGGTGCCGGTACGTTTACGGTAAAACTTCTTTATACAGATGTAAACGGATGTATGGATGATACAACTGCTTTATCATATATCACAGTTCATCCACAGCCACGTCCTTCATTCTATGTTTCGGATGAACGACCAAGTGTGCTTGAGCCGGTGGTTGATTTTGTAAATACAACCCCAGGGACGAATACTTATGTATGGAGCTTATTTGGAACTCAGATAAGTACAGAAAATTATCTTCAATATACATTTACTGAGCTGGGAATTTATCCTGTAACTTTAACTGCTACAACAGCATTTGGTTGTGTTGATTCTGTCACTCAGAATATTCAATTGGTTAATGACCAGGTATTCTATATTCCAACTGCATTTACACCCAATAACGATGGGAAAAATGATGTACTTGTTTTAAAATCTTCGGGTGTTGATACCAAAGAAGGTGTTTTCAAAATGCAGGTGTTTAACCGTTGGGGCGAAAAGATATTCGAAACAAACGATTATAATGAAAACTGGAACGGTACCAAGAATAATTCGGGTGGAACAATTATAGAAGGTACTTATATATATAAGATCGTTTATACGGATCTGGCGGGTAAACAATACTCCCGTTATGGGCACTTAAATGTGTTTAAGTAAAATATTGCAAGACTTGTAAATATCTTTTATAAAGTATAGGTAGCTCCAAAGAATGGAATTGGTCTTATAATAGTTCCTGAAGATGAAGAAGACCCGGATGTTCCATATACTTTATCGCTGGAA
>DASWXS010000218.1:0-5567 GCA_036405375.1 Bacteroidia bacterium | reverse complement strand
CATGATAATCTCATGGACAATGCACGCTACACATATTGTTGGTTGTGAAACCTATTATGATTACCTGGGAAATAATAATTACCGTATCGTAATGAAGGTATACCGCGATTGTATCAACGGGGTCCCTAATTTCGATGGTTTAGTGAACGGCGACGGTACCATTTATCCTTGTGTGATCAATATATTTGACGCAGACGGCAATGAAGTACAAACTATTATTTCAACCCCGGCTCCAAAAACCCCGGTTCCCGGTAATAATCCAAATCCATGTATTACCCCGCCAAGTAATATTTGTTACGAAGAAGCAGTATACACAGAAATCGTTAATCTTCCTCCAAGAACAGGCGGATACACCATTGTATATAAAAGATGCTGCAGGAATAATACCATTCTGAACCTTGTATCTCCGGGCACCCTGGGAGCAACATACTGGGAGCATATTCCCGGACCTGAAGTTGTTGCTGTAAACAGCAGTCCGAGGTTTAATGATTTTCCGCCTATTTATATTTGTAACAGCTTGCCAATAGAATTTGATCACAGCGCTACTGACCCGGATGGCGACCAGCTGGTGTATTCTATTTGTTCTGCATACAATGGACTCGACAACTGTTGCCCGTATATTGGTGTTAATGGTTGTATTGCCGATTGTCCTACAGTGAATGATCCGCCACCATTTGATAATGTGTTTTACCAGGCTCCTTATTCGGGATCTTATCCAATGAGTTCCAATCCTTCATTAACTATTAATCCCGCCACTGGGTTTCTTGATGGGATACCGAATATCAATGGGCAGTGGGTTGTTGCCATTTGCGTACAGGAATTCAGGAATGGGGTATTAATAGGCACGCACACGCGCGATTTCCAGTTCAATGTGGTGCAATGCCAGGTAGCGTCTTCTGCTGCCATCGCTAATCAAACTTTATACTGCAATGGTTTCCAGGTCGATTTTCATAACCTGAGCTATAGTAATATTGCGGGTGGAATTACTTATTCGTGGGATTTTGGAGATCCTACTACCCTGGGAGATACTTCACATGTATTTCAACCATCGTATGTATATCCTGATACAGGAACCTATTCGGTGAACCTTATTGTTAATGAAGGTAAACCATGTTCTGATAGCACAACTGTTGATTTTCATATTTACCCGCAGCTGAATCCTGATTTTGCTATTGTTTCACCTAATATATGTTTCAATACCAATTCATTTAATTTTGTCGCCAGTGGCATCTTCGCTCCATATGCAACCTTCGAGTGGAATTTTGGTACATCTGCCACACCTTCCACTTCCAATAATATGCAGCAGAATAATGTACATTTCAACCAGAGTGGAACCATTCCTGTAACTTTAACCGTGAGCCAGGCTATTTGTGAAAAAGAACTAACCAAAACAGTTTTAGTATACAATCCGCAGGCACTTATCGAAAGTCAATCAGATCTGTGTGGAGGTTACACGGTCAACTTTCAGAACTTAAGTACGCCTTCAGTTGGCACACCTTCGTATTCATGGAATTTTGGTGTTCCCTCAACCCTGGCTGATACGTCTCATTTGTTCGAACCTGTGTATACTTATAGCGATACCGGGAAATACACGGTGCAGCTGATCATGACGGAAGGGCCATGTATGGATACGTCCAGGACAGATTTTCATATTTCTCCTCCTTTGGATCCCGTAATTGACTTTACTTATTCAAATGCCTGTGTAAATGATAACTCTTTTAGTTTTAATGCCGGAGGTACCTACGCATCGTATGCCACTTTTGCCTGGAATTTTGGTCCTGGATCCAGTCCGGGAACTTCAGTAAACCAGGCGCAGAATAATGTGCAGTTTACCGGAACCGGGCCTTTTGATGTTACGCTTACCATGATGCAATCGGTTTGTGTAAAAACATTATCGCAAACCATACAGGTTTATCCTGAGCCCCAGGCTTATTTTCCTTCGTTTGTTGTAGACGGGTGCCAGCCTCAAACAGTTGTATTTTCAGATAGTTCAATGGCCGGAACAGCTTTATCGTACCTGTGGGTATTTGGTGATGGCGATAGCAGCACACTGGCAAACCCGATTCACGTATACGAAGACCTGGGTACGTACAATGTGAGTTTAACCGTTGCAACCAACACAGGCTGTATTGATACCAGTGTGTTCACCGTTCAGAACATGGTAATTGTGAAACCTTCACCAAGGGCGGGTTTTATTGTGTATCCATATGAGACTACAGTTTATGATCCTGTTTTTCATTTTGTGGATACAAGTTTCCAGACCGTTGCTACCGAAATGACTATGGGAGACGGATGGGTGTTCCAGTATTTTCCTGATCAGCACTATTATGAAGAATTCGGTGATTATGAAATAACACAGGTGGTATTTGGAAGCAACGGTTGCCCGGATACATTTAAGCAAAAAGTAAAAATTGTTCCTGAATATTTATTCTGGATCCCGAACGCGTTTACACCAAACACCGATTATAGGAATTCCGTGTTCAAACCCATTATGATGGGAGTTATGGATTATACTTTCACCGTATTTGACCGCTGGGGCGAAAAAATATTTGAAACGAATGACGAGGATGCTGGTTGGGATGGAACATACAAAGGAAATAAATGCCAGCAGGATGTTTATGTATACTTGATAAAGTACAAGGATGTGATCAATAAAGAAGATCACACAAAAGCGGGTACTGTTACCTTACTGAGATGATGCAGCCAGGAAATTCGCAAGTTTTTTTACGGCAATTGCACGATGCGAAATTTTATTTTTTTCTTCCAGTGTCATTTCCGCAAATGTTTTAGAAAAACCATCAGGGACAAAAATTGGATCATAGCCAAACCCATTTGTTCCTTTTTTCTCAGTGCTAATAGTTCCTTTTATTATTCCTTCAAACAGGTATTCCTTCCCGTCAAGTATCAATGCTATAACCGTTCTGAACTGCGCATTTCTGTTGGTGACTCCATTTAGTTCCAGGAGCACTTTATTCATGTTTGCTTCATCGCTTTTTTCAATGCCTGCATACCGGGCCGAATACACACCAGGTTCATTGTTTAGCGCAATTATTTCCAATCCCGAATCATCTGCAAAACAATTTTTCTTATAAGTGGTATAAACAAACCGTGCCTTCAGCAAGGCATTTCCTTCCAATGTATCGGCTGTTTCAGGAATATCTTCTGTGCAGTTTATATCTTTCAGGGAGAGAACATTGAAGTTTCCCTGCAGTTTTTTTCCTACTTCAACAGTTTTGTTTTGATTATGAGATGCAAAAATAAGATCCATGATAGCGATAATGAATACAATATAAAAACTACTTAGTTTACTTTGGTGATCTTTTTCATAAACACAGTGTCCCCGATAGTTATTTTTAAAAGATAATGCCCCTGGTTTAATAAAGAGAGCGGAATATTAACGAGACTAAGTCCGCTTTGTAATTGCATGCTTTGTGGCTCCGCCAGCTTCTGGCCTAAAAGATCAATTATCTCAATAGTGATTTCACTTTCTTTATTCAGCTGTATTGGTAAAACAGTATGATCATTTCCCGGGTTAGGGAATGGATCAGAAACAGTACTATGGTTTGATCCTTTAGCAATACAAAGATTATTGTTGCTACTGTTTGCATCGTTCATCGAATTTACCGACTCGATAGTAACGCAGGTAATATAATTTGGATTATTCTTTAATTGTTTCAGTTTGGAATTGAAGGCATATGTATAAAGCCCGCTTGGACTTGGCGTTCCCGTCCATGTTTCTTTTATGGAAGAAGCATCTGTAACATGTACACTGATCTCAAAAGACGAAACGGGAATTGTGCCAAGATTTACCAGGTCTGCCTCTATGCTGATGTACCCATCGCTACCGTAAACTGATCTTACATCACTTATACCAAGATCAAGGAAATAATCACGTAAAAGGATAGTAATACTTTTTGAATTAGAGCAACCATTAAGATCGGTAACAGTAAGTATTACAGGTTGAATTCCTGCCGTATCGAATACATGCGTGATTCCGGAAGTGCTCATCTGGTTAGTGCCTTCAATATTCCAGGTATAGTTTAGTGCATTGGTGTTAAGCGGAGAGAAGGAAATCAATGAGTCAGTAAAAAACAGCGTAGATGGGTTGGTACTGAAATCAGCTACCGGTATGTTGTAAATATTGATCGTTTTATTTGTAGAATCTTTGCATCCGAATGAATCTGATATAACAAGCTCGGCGGTATAAGATCCGGGCGCCGAAGGTAAATATGAAGGTGCCTGGGCAGTTGAGAATGTTGTATTATTCAATTGCCAGTTCCAGCTGTTTATTGATCCGTTTTGAGCGATCGAATTATCAATTGGTTTTAAAGTATCGTTCATGCAAATGGAATTCAATGCAAACTGGGCAACAGGTGGAAGTTTCACTTCAATGTTTTTAGTTATACTGGAATTACATCCATTTGCTCCTGTTACAGTTAATTGAACGGGATATGTTCCTGCCGTAGGAAACGATTGTGTCACCGTTAGTCCATTGAATGTAGATGCTCCAATCGTCCACGTTCTGATATGTGCGGTATTTGGGATAGGCACAACCGAGTTGTCCTGGAATGATACAGGGGCATTGGTGCAAGGTGTGGAGTTTGTAAAATTTGCAGTCACTTCCGCTTTCACCGTTACTATTTTCGTAATAGAATCTTTGCAGCCTGCAGAATTGGTTGTTACAAGTTTTACTGCATAAGTGAGTTGTTGCGAAAATAAATGTGCAGGATCCATGGCAGCAGATATTCCTCCGTCACCAAAATTCCAGCTGTAGCTGAGAGGTGCATAGCCTGGTGATGATGAACCGTTTGTGAACTGCGTATCTGCATTCTTACAGGCAATAGTATTGCTGTAATTAACAAGAGGTACGGGTGCAACATGAAGGTTTCTGCTAAATGATTGTTTACATCCGGCATTGGTCGTTACTACTAATGTTACCGTGTACATACCCGTATCAGGATATGTATATTGCGGATGTTGAAGTATAGAAGTATCATCAAGAGCAAGGTCATTCCCGAAATTCCAGTTCCATGATGTAATAGTATTTCCCAAAGGAGGAGTTGATCCGTCGGTGAAATTCATAGTTCTGCTTTTACATGGAGTTGAGTTGGAGAAATAAGCAGTAGGAGCGAAACCTGAAATAGTAATATTAGTAGTATCGCTTGCAGTGCAACCATATGTATTGGTTACTAATAGCCAGTATGGCCCGCTTGTAGTTACAGTTAACGAATCGTTTGAAGAATTGTCATTCCACAGATACGAGTTACCGCCGGTATTACTCACTGCGGAGGAAAGAAAATTGCCTGCGCAAATAGTTGTGTCGGCTCCAAGATTAACAACTGGTGTTGGATTAACATGAATGGTTTTTACAAGGCTTTGTTTACATCCAACATCTGTTGTTACAATAAGATTGATTTGGAATGAACCGGTATCGGAATAAACATAAACGGGATTTTCAAGGTTTGAAGTGTCAGAAAGTACAGAAGGATCTCCGAAATTCCAGTACCATTCAGTAATGGTGTTGCCGGAAGTAGAGAAAGATGTATCTGTAAATTGAATGTTTTTAC
>DASWXS010000217.1:0-11500 GCA_036405375.1 Bacteroidia bacterium | reverse complement strand
CCTTTGCCATCTCATCATCGTTTTGTCTTTTCACTGACAAGCTCCTGATGCCGGTTTTAAAATAGGGACGTGTTACCTTAAAATTAAAATAATACATCGTATAATCGTTTCTCATATCTTTTAACGACATAGCTTCATCATAATCGTATGACACGTTGGCAAAACACAGGTTTCCGTAATCTTTACCTTTAAACCAGGAATAAAATTCAGGTGCATACATAAATATATTTTTGGTGTATTTATGTGTAAGCGCTATTTCTTCTACGCTTTCTTTTGCGAAAACTCTCTTTTTGCGAAACACCTTTTTTTCTTCTGCATTGTATAACGAAATAATGTTCTTTTCCAGTTTCTGATATTGATAAAGCTCACGTGGCTTGCTGCCAAGGAGTTCATTAATAAAAATGAGGTTCACTTTGGAAGTGTCTTCCACCAGTATTTTTGCCATGTCGTTGTTTTGCTGCTTCTTTGCTTTTACCTGGTAGTAATTAGCTCCATTCCAGAAATTATCTTCAGCATTGATCCCGGAATTATCATAGACGAACAGGGTTTTGCTTCCTTCTATAACCGGCTTTTTGTTCTGCGCCAGCAGGTTCGCAAAATCGGTATTCATTCCGCCGTTTCCTTTCAGGTAGGTGTCGAGGTAGAAGAGAAAATCATCTTCATTCTTTTTTGCGTAATAAAAAAGTGCGAGGGAAAAGTTCGCTTCATTAAACCCCATTGATTTTGCTTTGTCCGAAAAGAAAATCATTGCTTCATCGTAAGTGTTAAATGGCTTTTCAACGTCTGCGATGAGTGGATGGGAGCTTAATTCAAGAGCCTGTATAGAATCCAGGAAAAGTAATTCCGGCTTTTTTATAATGCTGTAGTTGTATTCCACAAACTCTTTATCTGAATAATCATCCCCCAGGAAACCCCTTTTTCCGATCTCCGGGTTTACGTATTCAAGACGCCTGATACACTCAATGATGTAATATAGGTTTTTAAGGTTTTTTTCATTGTACAGATAATCTACAAACGATCTGCGCAAACATTCTTTATAATCAGCGTTTTCAAACAACACCCGCTTGCATTCTTCCTGCGCAAATTTTCTTATCTTCTGAAACATCACCGAATCTACTATATAGTTCTTCCCGCGCTTGTATACTTTGGCGGCGTAATAATCTGCCATTTTAACCCTCGTTTCGTTCATGGGGTGAGAAGAATAAGCTCTAAGGTAATTTTTCACCATGCTCATACTTCCTTCACCAAAGGCGGATAAGGAAGTGTGTATGTCACGCTTCAGGTCCTGCTCATAAATCTCAAATTTCCCTTTAACTGCCTTCAGGTTATACCCGGCCACCGCCATTCTCACGTAAGAAAATGTATCCGCAATCATTTCATAGTTACGTGAGTAGAAATTACTTATTGTGTTTGGGTTAAAATAAGCGTTGGGATTATTTTTTTTATAAAATGCAAAATCGACGTATTTATTATACCCATGATCAAACATGGCATGACCGGTTTCGTGACCAATAGTAGCTGCAAGGGCCGCTTCATTTCTTACGGATGCCAACAGACCTATATTGATGAAAAGAAAACCATTATCATTTGCCCAGGCATTCATGTTTGCTTCTCTTGACACAAACAACTGCATGTTGGATTTTTGGCGATATTGTTTTGGTATGAGTGTGTCGTATATCTTTTTCAGGTAATCTTCCGCCTGTATCCAATCGAGGTATGCTTCATTCTGATCGAAGGTTTGCTGCAGACCATAAATGGTAGCCATACGGAATGCCGCCGATTGCTTTTCGTCGAGGCCGTACAAGGGTTTTTTATTCAGCTTTACAAAGGCCTCTTCTGCATGGAAATTATAGAACTGCGGAAATGTTTCCGGGAACTGGTACGCACCCTGGCTCCGGGCTCTTCCAGGAAATAAAACAGATAAAATTACAAGTGCTAGTATCAAAATTACTGTTGACTTACAGCGCAATTTCAATTCAAAAAACATAGGTTTGGGTGTTTGTTTCGTTACAAAGATAAATGTTTTGATCGCTGAAACCGGCGGGTTTCTTTAAAATCATTTAACATTATTGCGTACCTTGGCTTAACAATTCTTGTGGACAACAATCATTCATCCTGCAATGCTTTGCGTAATTTAGCTATCTTAAATTTCTACCCATGAGAACGTTAAAAACAAACATCATACTTTCCTGTTTAGGCCTGGTTTTCTTTTCCTGTTCTGAAGCGCAACAAAAAAGTGAAAGTACACAACTAACAAAAAAATCCACATCTATGGAGAACAACACAATGGACACTGCAACCTTTGGTGCAGGCTGCTTTTGGTGCGTAGAAGCCGTATTTCAAAACATGGAAGGCGTTGAAAAAGTAGTATCTGGCTATAGCGGGGGCCAGGTTAAAAATCCTTCTTACAAGGAAGTATGTATGGGAACCACGGGCCACGCCGAGGTTTGCCAGATTATTTACGATCCCAAAAAAGTAACGTTTGATGAGCTGCTGGAGGTGTTCTGGAAAACCCATGACCCCACAACACTTAACCGCCAGGGAAATGACGTCGGTACTCAATACCGTTCCGCCGTGTTTTACCACACTGAAGAACAAAAGCAAAAGGCGGAAAAGTATAAAGCCGAACTGGATAAATCAGGGGCTTTCGAAAAGCCGATTGTTACAGAAATTGTTCCTTACAGTGTTTTTTATGCGGCAGAGAACTACCACCAGGATTACTACAACCTCAATGGTTCGGAACCTTATTGCCAGTTTGTTGTAAAACCGAAAGTGGAAAAGTTTAAGAAGGTGTTTAAGGATAAAGTGAAGAAGTAGGTGTTAGACTTGAGAGCCAAGACATAAGACGCGAGACAATTTTCGGAAAATTAGTGAATTATGGTTTTAATAAGAATTTGCTTCTATAAGTCCTGTACTAAAGTCTATGAAGAGGTTTTATTGTTTTCTGAATAGTTTTATCTTTGGGGTAATATTGATAACATGAACTCCAAAAAGCCTCTTTTAATTACTATAACTATTGCTGTTCTTGTAATAGCATTGCTTTCCTATTTTATTTATGACCTCAACAAAAGCAATAAACTACAAGAGGATAATTTAACCGTTTTAAAAAACAATCTTGCCAACGAAAGCAAAACCATTGCAAAGGTTTCTAAAACACGTGACTCTTTATTGAAGCGGGTAAATTATTTTCAACAGTATACATCGTTGGTTGATGCCACTTTTTTCAGGGACAGCACAACAAAATCATTGAAATATAAGGCCGGAGATATTGTATTGGTAAAGCCGGACAGTTCAAAGGCTGTGATCAAAGAGATCATTATTGGCGGAACACAATACGAGCACTACATCAAATACAAAGTGGTGCTAAAAGACAGAAGCCAACTGGAGATCACCCCGGAAATGCTTTACTGATCACTGTTCTAATTCGTAAAATTCGCTGTATTTGTCGGATGACCCATCCGGGTTAGCACGATAGTCTTCCAAACTAATTTTCATTTTTTTATTGCGTAGTTCTATGATGGAGAAAGTAGCATTGGTTTGATTGCCTTTATACGTTTTAGTACCTGTATAATTCTCTACCGAATCATAATGCAGGTTGATCTGCTCTTTTGCCTTTGCATCTCCTACTCCCTGGTTGAAGTCCCAACGACCCATGTAAGTTGTTACAAATCCATCAAATGTTTCACGCAACACAAAAGTTCCGTTTTTTCTGAATGTAAGATTGTAAGCATGCCCTCCTGTATAAACAACACCCGCAGGTGCATTAATCGGCACATACTCGTAAGTTTTTTCTGAATACTTGTATCCATCACTTACTACCAGCGTACCGCTTAAATCCTTTGCCTCATAGGTATATCTTCCTGATTTTATGCTCCAGGCTCCAACCACCCTGTTCTTACGGGTTCTGAATGAAAAGGCCGGATCTTCACTTCCTTTTTTACAGGAAACAAAGGAGGAAACGATCAGCAATAAACAAAAAATAAAAGATAGCTTTTTCATATTCAACATTCGTTTACTTCACAATATTCATTTCATTTACCAGGTAACCTGCACCTGCATATTTGTCGATCACAAAAAGCGTATAACGAATGTCCAGTGAAATATTCCTGCAGATATCCGGGTTGTACATCACATCACTCATGGTTCCTTCCCATGCACGATCGAAATTAGTTCCTATCAGTTCTCCTTTTGCATTTAACACCGGGCTTCCGCTGTTTCCTCCCGTTGTGTGGTTAGCCGCAATAAAAGCCACCCGCAGTTTCCCGTTTTTATCCGCATATTGTCCGTAGTCTTTTTTTGCATACAATTCTTTCAGCTTCGGAAACACAACATAGTCATCAATCGCGGGGTTTTCTTTTTCCATGATCCCGTCTATAGTAGTGTAATATTCATACTTAATCCCGTCTTTAGGTTTTGATCCTTTTACTTTACCATAAGTTAACCGAAGGGTTGAATTTGCATCAGGATAGAATTGCTTTCCTTTCATGTATTTCAATTGGCCCTCCATATAAATCTTATACATTTCCGCAAGACGTTGTTCGTAGTTAGACGTATATGGACGAACAGCAGTATTGTAATAAGCCATTGTCCGGCTATACAACATATACATCGGATCTTTTTGAATAGTATTGATATTGTTCGGGAAATCTTCGAGTACTTTATCCAGTTTCTCTTTATTTAATATAGTACTGTTTGCATGTATCTCCTTCGCAATCCGCATGGTGTTTCCTTCGTAGGCAACTATCAATGAATCTATATAAGGTACTTTTTGTTCTTTCTTCAGCCCTTTGTCGTACATCTCCAGCATTGCAGCCATCAGTTGTAAATCCATATCCCTGTTCAGGTTTTTGTGAAAAGCCTGCAAGCCTGGTTTTACTTTTTCGAAATCAGCGGTAAACTTATCGTTCTTACCTTCTTTGAATTTTTTCGCGTCACCTATTACCTTTTCAAAATTGCGCGCATACAGGAAAGCACTGATGCCAAATAATCCTTCGCTTAAATAATCCTGCTGCTTGCTGTATTCGGTATATTCTGAGTAGATTTTGTGAAACTCATTAAACAGCTCGTTGAATTTTCTGCTATCCTCAGGGTTGCTTGCCACCTGCGCAAGGAATTCTTTTTCCCATGTTTTTTTCTTTTCAACCGCATTCGAAACTTTTAATCCCGTCATTTCTCCCAACCACTTTTTCCAGTAGTTTGCCACAGAAGCGTAGTTAGCTGCGTAGTTGATACGTGTCTGATCGTCTGCTTTCATATGTTTCTCCATGATCTCCAGGCGTTTTTCACGAAGCGATACTTTAACAGGATCATTTACATTCATCAGCATATCAACACCATCGCTGAACAAATATTCCTGTGTTCTTCCCGGGAAACCATATACCATGGTGAAATCGCCTTCTTCAACTCCCTTGATATTGATCTTCAGCGAACGTTTAGGAATATAGGGTACGTTATCTTTTGAATATTCAGCCGGCTTATTATCCTTACCCGCGTAAATTCTGAATATGGAAAAATCTCCCGTATGACGCGGCCACACCCAGTTATCGGTATCCCCTCCAAATTTTCCTATGAATGACGGCGGAGCTCCAACCAAACGAACATCTTTAAAGGTTTCAGTCACAAACATAATGTACATGTTACCATAATAAAACGCGCGGGTGAACGATTCATAATGCGTTCCTTTTACTGCTTCTTTTTCCAGCTCTTTTGAGTTTGCTTTTATGGTAGAATCTTTTTGAATTGCGGTAAAGTATGGTTGCATATTTTTGTTCACTTTATCCGTAACATCTTCCATACGAATAATAAACATTGCAGTAAGCCCCGGGTTCGGAAGTTCCTCACCCTGGTTCATAGCCCAGAATCCATGAGTTAAATAATCCTTTTCTACCGTACTGTGATCTGCAATAGCACTGTAGCCACAATGATGGTTGGTAAGCAATAAACCTTTATCAGAAATAATTTCTCCCGTACATCCACCGCCGAACTGTACGATAGCGTCTTTCAGGCTCGATTTATTAATGCTGTAAATATCCTCTGCAGTGAGTTTGCAGCCATTTTTTTTCATATCCTTTTCGTTGAGGCTTTTCAACAAATAAGGAAGCCACATTCCTTCATCTGCTTTTACACCAAATGAAACGGAAAACAACACTGCAAAAGCTAAAAATAATTTCTTCATAATACAGATTTATTAGGTATGCAAAAATAGGGTTTTTGGCCAGAGTTGGATGCTTTTTTACACTAACGGTCAGCGAATGAACTGTATGATCTTTCGCAGTGGCTTAAAGGTAAGTGTGTAGAAACGTGGTTTAAGGCCATTCACGGTCCAGGCTTCACGATCTTCCTGGTTCGCCTTCACACGATTTTTTACGGAGGCATTGCTTTGTCCACCCGTGCGCATTTTAACCAGGTATTCATTTATATACGCCGCACTGATCTTGTTTTTGTGAAGAAAACGGAGCATCAATTCGTAATCAGCAGCCGATCTGAATTGCAGGTTGAAAACACCCAGCTTCTCGTAACAGGATCGGCGAACAAAAAAAGCAGGGTGAGGCGGCATCCAGCCATTGAGGAACATGCCATGCGTGTATTTTCCGGAAATCCACTTGCGAACAATTTTGTCCGTATTGTCTTTATCCACGTAATACAGGTTCCCGTAAACGCTTTCTGTTCCTTTATCTTCAAAGGCTTTCGCCACTTTACTAATAACTTGTTTATCAATATAAAAATCGTCAGAATGTAACAACGCTATTATATCTCCTGTTGCATGGCTGATTCCTTTGTTCAGTGCATCGTAAATGCCCTTGTCTTTTTCAGAAATTACTTTTGCAATTTTTTCTTTGTATTTATCAACGATCCCGAGGGTATTGTCTTTTGACAGACCATCAATGATAATGTATTCAATATTCGGGTAATCCTGTTCAATAACCGACTTAATGGTGTCTTCCAGTGTAGAAGCACTGTTGTAAGTTGTTGTTATGACAGAAACCTTTAGCATATAATGTTGAATTATAAATTTTAAATATTGAATGAATGCTTTCATTTAAAATTGAGCATTCAAAATGCTACATTGCCTTAGTCTTCCCAATCAGCGATAAACAAATTTGTATCTCTTGTTCCGTGATTGTCGCGATTGGAAGAGAACACCAGTTTTTTGCCATCAGGTGAGAACATCGGGAAAGCGTTAAAAATACTTTTGTCCGTAATTTGCTCCAGTCCTGTACCATCGGTATTGATCATGAACAACTGGAAATCATACCCTTTTTTGGAATGATGGTTACTGGAGAAAATGATCTTTTTTCCGGATGGATGGAAAAATGGGGCCCAGTTCGCTTTGCCTAGGTTTGTAACCCGTTTTTTGTTTTTCCCATCAATATCACACACATAAATTTCCATATTGGTTGGCGCTACCAGTCCCTTTTCTAAAAGCTCTTTGTATTCTTTCACCTCTTCCTCTGTTTTTGGACGTGACGATCTAAACACCAGCTGTTTACCATCAGGAGAGAAAAACGCCCCGCCATCATAGCCCAATTCATCTGTGATCTGCACCGGGTTACTCCCATCAATATTCATAACCCATAATTCAAGATCACCACTTCTTGTAGAGGTAAACACAATTTTATCTCCTTTTGGAGATACTGTTGCTTCTGCATCATAGCCCTTTTCGCTGGTAAGCTGTTTTACAATTTTCCCTTTCAGATCAGAAACATAAATGTCGTAACTATCATATATTGCCCACAGGTACTTCCCTTTTATTTCCACTGCCTCGGGACACTCTTTTGCAGACTTATAAGTAGATGCGAAAAGGATCTGTTTGTTTCCCGGAAGGTAATACGAACAGGTGGTACGACCTTCCGAATTACTGATCATTGGTGGTTTATACGTAGAATCGTTCGATGCTTTTTTAATGTCGAGGTTAAAGATCTGGTCGCATTTCACGCCCCATTTTGCATTATTGCTCTGGAAAGAAAGAAATTTCCCGTTCGGGCTGAAATATGCTTCTGCATTATCTCCGCCAAACGTTAATTGTTTCAGGTTTTTAAGGTGCTTTTCACCCTGGCTGAAAACAAGGCTTGGAATTGCAAATAATATTAAAAATATTCTCATAAACAGGGCTTCAATTAGCGCAAAGATACTATTTTTATACACCTCATATTGAGTTACATTTATATTATGATCAAGTACGAAGAATTTACACTCAAAAATAATCTGAAAGTTATCGTTCATAAAGACACATCCACTCCAATGGCATGTGTAAATATATTATACGACGTTGGCGCGCGCGATGAAGATGAAAGCAGAACAGGCTTTGCGCACCTTTTTGAACACTTAATGTTTGGTGGAAGCATCAACATTCCCAACTACGATGAGCCATTGCAGCTGGTGGGTGGCGAAAACAATGCATGGACAAGTAACGACATGACTAACTATCACTGCACGCTTCCTGCCAACAACCTGGAAACCGCTTTTTGGTTGGAGAGTGATCGTATGCTCAGTCTTGCCTTTTCTGAAAAAAGCCTGGAAGTGCAGCGCAGCGTGGTTATTGAAGAGTTCAAGCAGCGTTATTTAAATCAACCTTATGGAGATGTATGGTTGTTGCTTCGCCCGCTCGCTTATCAGAAACATCCTTATAAGTGGTCTACCATAGGAAAAGAGATCAAGCACATTGAAGATGCTACCATGGAAGATGTAAAGGCCTTTTTCAAAAAGCACTACAACCCTTCCAATGCCATATTGGTTGTTACCGGCAATGTTGAAACAGCGGAGGTAAAGCGACTTGCAGAAAAATGGTTTGAACCAATTCCGGCAATCGAAAAACCAAAGCGCAATTTGCCTGTTGAACCAAAACAAACGGAGCACCGCACATTGACTGTGGAACGTGATGTGCCGGTAACCAGCATCTATAAAGCGTTTCATATGTGCTCGCGCTATGATAAAGAGTATCATGCAACTGATCTGTTATCTGATATATTATCGAGAGGTAACTCATCGCGTTTATACAAATCACTTATTAAGGAGAAAAAGTTATTCTCCGATATTAATGCTTACGTAAATGGCGACATGGATAAAGGCCTGTTTGTAGTTACCGGAAAACTAAGCCCCGGAGTAAGTATGGAGGATGCTGAAAAGGCGATTGAAGAAGAACTCGAAAAAATGCAGAATGAGCTGATAGGCGGAACGGAATTGCAGAAATGCAAGAATAAAGTGGAGTCTACACTTACCTTCTCTGAAACCGACATCATGACAAAAGCCGGTAACCTGGCTATTTCAGAGCTTTTGGGCAGTGCCAACCTGATCAATAAAGAAATAGAAAAGTATGCTGCGGTAACAGATAAAGACATCCAGGATGTTGCCAAAGAAATATTACGGAAAACCAATTGCTCCACGTTGTATTATTTAGCAAAGAAAAAATAACATGACCATAGCAGAAATTCAAAACCGGCTACAGCAGCTTTCCTTTGATCCAAAGGTAGTTGAGCGCTATAACGAACATCATCGTTATTATCATACTATTGATCATGTTCATTATTTGCTGAACCTGCTGGAGAAAAAAAACCTGCTGCATGATGATGAGCTTTTTCTCACCACCGTTTATCACGATGCTGTTTACAATCCTAAATCAGGCTCCAATGAAGAAGATTCCGCTGCGCTGTTTAAATACGATGCGGCAAAAGCAGTTTTAAGCAATGAGTCTATCACTGCGGTTGAGCAGATGATCCTGGACACGAAACATCACAAACCCTCTTCTGATAAATCAAAACTGTTTATTGAAGCCGACCTCAACATATTTAATGAAGATGATGCCAAACTGTTTGAATACGAAAAGCAGATCTTTAAAGAGTTCCAGTTCGTAGATTACAAAGTATACAAAGAAAGGCGCATTGCAGTACTGGAGCATTTTAATAACAATGGAAAGCTGAACAACCTCATCAGCTATGTAAAAAATGTTCAGCCCAGTATTGCTGTGTTCCCCGGAAGTTTTAATCCGTTCCACAAAGGTCATTACAATGTGCTGACGAAAGCTGAACGCATTTTTGATAAGGTGATTATTGCTTTTGGAAAAAACCCGGATAAAAATGCGCGTACCTGGGATATTCCGAAAACCATACAGAACAGGCAGCTAACAGAGTATGGCGGACTGCTTACGGATTTTGTTGAGACCTTTGATTATGAGGTAATCGTGATCAGGGGTTTAAGAAACTCAACCGATTTTCAATACGAACAAAACCAATATCGTTACATACAGGAGTTAAAACCAAACATAAAAATTGTGAGTGTATTCTGCGACAAAGAGTTCGAACACATCAGCTCATCAGGGATACGCACACTGGAGAAATTCAACAAACACGAAAATTATTTATTAGAGTAAAATACAGATGTAAGATTTAAGAACCAAGATACAAGACTGATTACGTTAAATTAAATACATTTTCGTAGCCCTGAGTTTTTAAGATAGAATAAAAAAACAAAAGAAATTATGCTAAACAGAATAGAAGCTCCTGCCTTTAATACGATCGACAAGATTGAAATTATTCAAGCCAACAAACAAGTTCTTAATAATGGAATAGAAGTGTATTCGGTAGACGCCGGAAGCCAGGAGTTGACACGTATCGAATTCATATTTAAAGCGGGTATGTATCATCAGCCTTCTCCGCTTATCGCTTCTTCCGCCAATAATTTAGCCGAGACCGGAACAAAAACGTATACCGCTGATCAGTTATCTGACAGCATTGATTTTTTTGGCTCTTTCTTTGAATATGGCGTTGGACAGGACTTTGCAAGTTTCACGCTGTACAGCCTGAACAAACACCTGGAAGCAACACTCATCTATGTTGAAGACATCATCAAGAACCCGACTTTCCCCAAAGAAGAGTTCGATATTTTTATTGCCAACAAAAAACAAAAGCACCTGGTTAATTCCGAAAAAGTGAGTGTGCTCAGCAGGCGAAAATTCAATGAATTGTTGTTTGGTGAAAAACATCCTTACGGCGTAGAAGTAAAAACAGAAAATTTCGATACTGCTTCGTTAAAAGATGTGATCAATTTTTACGCACAACACTATCATTACAAAAACTGCACAATCGTAACTTCCGGCAAGCTGCCCGCAAACCTGATGGAAGTTTTAAATAAACACTTTGGGCAAAGCAACTGGGGAAGCGGAAATGCAGTTCAGGAAAAAATTATCCAGGTGGCAGGAGCACAGGAGTTAAAGCACTTCGTTCAAAAAGACGATGCCATCCAATCTGCAATAAGAATTGGAAGAACATTATTCAATAAAACACACGAAGATTATTTTGCTTTCCAGGTGTTGAATACTATCCTCGGCGGGTATTTTGGTTCGCGTTTAATGGCGAATATACGCGAAGACAAAGGTTATACATACGGCATTGGCTCAGGGCTCGCTTCACTGGTGCATGGTGGCTACTTTTTCATTTCCACCGAGGTTGGTTCGGATGTAACCAACGATGCGTTAAAGGAAACTTATAAAGAGATCCGATTGCTT
>DASWXS010000216.1:0-4518 GCA_036405375.1 Bacteroidia bacterium | reverse complement strand
AGTACCTGTTAGCTTTATTAATAGTTTCGCATCCGAAGGACTGTCTGCGTGGATCCATACCGAGGCACGGTATGTACGGCCTCTCAGCAATCCTTGTTCTTCTCCTTTACTGCCTGTGCCTTCGTACTTAACTGAATACGTTGGGCCATTACCGCTTGCAACACTTATAAATTTAGTTCCTGTATGTGCGTCGCGTGTTCCATTACTTGTTTGTGTAGTGGTGGTTCCCACTTTCGACACTTCTCCCGTATAATAAACTTTGGTAATTACCCCATCGGTCCAGGTTTTGTTTTCTTCAAAGCTGGTGAAGGTAAAACTCTGGTAATTACAATTGCTTACACTTGCTATTTCCTGGTTCTCTTCCAGGTCGTATTTAGTAGCACTGCATACATTATTATAACCTATGTTTTCGAGTACATGTGTTTTACTGTCGAGTAAATTTACTTCACCGTTAAAACGCCAGCGCTCGTCATTGCTGTCGGGGCTGGTATAATTGAAAGGATAACTTGTTGCTTCGCTTCCTTTATACAGGCCATACGTATTAACAGAACCTGCAACTCCGCCCCATGTGTAGGAACGGCTGTTGAGCCAGAAGCCAAAATCAGTAGCAGCAGTAGTGGTATAACCGTCTTCAACAGAACATCCCCTGAAGTTGAATGTTTTGCTGTAGGTAGCTGCTGTGAGTTGAGCAAAATCGCCGCCACCGCTAATGGTAGTATCTACACTGATCTTGGTAGCTGCACTTAAGCCGAGTTGATTTGTATAAGTACTATTTAATGCTTTCGGACCGGATGTAACATAATTACTGATACGAAAAGCGGGTATTACTTTTTCTTTTCTTATACTCTTGTTTGGAGCAATGGAAATGGACTCAACAGCCTGCCCGGTAATTTCATCTGTTCTTAAAGCCTGCGACGAAGAAATAAGCCCGCCGGGCATATAATTTGTCTCCATTACCGGAATTAATCTATAGTTGCGAATAATAGTAACCGTGTGATTATAACGCAAACAAGAATTGCAATTAACTGGTGGAACATGTGTATTGGTTGGTGAACAAAATGGATAACCATTTACGTTTTCCGCGTCAAGCACTTCTATAGCTGCACCTTGCTGCGTGCTTGCATACGTGTATTTTTTAAGACTTAAAATATTGGCATTTACATCCGTAATTTTCTCTTCTTTCAGAACGCCCCAGTAATTTTTCCCCTTATTATTTAACTCTACTATATATGAAGTATCTGTTGTAGAAGGTGTAAATGTGCAATATGGAGAGCCATATGTTGTTGACCTGGATTGCACATTTAATACATCGCTGTCCATTTCGTTATTAGCTATATTAAATGTGTTAATTATTTCTCCCTGGGCTGTAGAAGCCACACCTAAATTTCGTTCAGTTACTTTTCCATATCCAATACTTGGCCCAACTCCGTATTTATCTATGGTGAAACTTGTTAGTTCTGTAAACATCAGATCTCCCCTATTCCAGTCACGGTAAGGCTTTGGATACGCATACCTGTCGGGTTCGGATGTGGCCACACCATTTTCATAAACATATTCTTTTTCATACGCTTCTCCACTCACTCCATTTCGCATAGTTATTTTCTTAACCCGGATACCACCTCCATAAGATGTATAGGTTTGCGGAAGTTCGAATTGAATATAGCCATTCCCATTATAAGAGCTTGTATCGCCGCCATTATACATCAACTCATTAAATTTGGAGCTATCGCTATCCAGGTTATATTTATCATCGTAGGTAGGAGAATAATATACTTTTTGAACATTGGTAACCCTTAATGGTGAAGTTTTAAAACTAAAGGTTCCACAACTTATATAATCACGACCTCCGTCCCCACTAGGGATATAAATAAACTTTGTAGTTCCTGAAGGAGGACTACTTTGTAAAGAAGTGAAGTCGGATAGTGAAGGATTTTCCATGCGGATATGCCATTTTTTTCCTGCGCGCTCCGAACTATTATCCTCGTAATAATATACAGCCGCAATCGGGTATATTTTTGCCGCCCCACGATATCCGCCTTTTTCAGCCCAGACCTTTTCATAAGAATTTGATTCGTATGTAAATTCAGTTGTTCCTCCGGATGGCAATGTGATTTTTCGTAAACTCCAGGCATCGGTATAATCTTTTGATGTGGAAGTAGTGTACCTGCTTAATGCCGGTGCAGCAAAGTCACTTTTGTAATAACCCCAGTAATCAGCCGCGCGCGCGTCATAATCCGGATTATCGGTACTGCTGGCATCATTGTAATCGAACTGATAAGACGGCATTGCCTTAGTGTAATTTAAGCCATAAGTAGTAATTTCTTTCAGTGTAAGTTTCCCACTGTTGGCAGTTTGACCTGACACAATAGACACATACGAGGGTACTTCATTCCAATTCTTAAATCCGAGTGAGTCATCGGCAAGCGTATTAATATTACGCTGGTATTTTTTACACAAACTATAGTCATAAGTAAACGCTACTGTTTGCAGCGACAAAGCATCAATGGCAGTTTTGTTTGTTGTATACCAGTCGCTATTATAAAATTTGTTTGCTGAATTATTGGTACTTGCCAAACTAAAACCTGTTGGAGTACTAAAGGAAGTAAGTGTTGGCAAAGAAGCCAGGTCCGTATTTTTTATCAGTATAATCTTGCCGACATTTAATTGAGGGTAAGTCTTTTTCTTTATAGTTGTCCAGCTCATACTAAAGGCCTGATTTACGGCACTTGTTGTATGTGAAAGCCACACTGCACCTGTTGGTGCTGTTACTGTATATGGGAAAGAAGAAGCACTGGTTAGATTAGCTAAAACTGTTCCTGAAGAGTTATTAGAACGTAGCTGCAAGGTAGATCCTGCGGCCAGGCTATTAATAACCACCGAAAGTGTTTCTGCTCCTTCCGGTTTAATAGTACCATACCAATTGTAGCCAGAAGGATAGCTACTTGTGCTCGCCGTTATTTTACCATTAAAGGAGTAGTACTCCACACCCAGGTTATTTTCATTCAAGGTTCCGTGAATAGGCAGTGTAGCATCATAAGACGTAAGTTCTGAAAACTCGTCTTTTCTTGTTTCACGAATTATAAGTGCTGAATGACTGCTTGTTTTAATTGAGTTTAAGTAAAACAACTCCAGGTCTGAAATGCTTATTGTACCTAATTTTGATTGCAACTCAAAGTACGGAGTTTGCATTCCAACGCCTGGTATAAATGGATCGTCATAACCCGCGCTTTCATCAAATAGTAAATTGTATCCATATTCCGGTGTTCGCTTTTTATAGTTGCTTGCCCATAACTGGTTATCGTAAGACACCCAATACCCTGCATCACCTGTATTTGCCATTCCATCAGAATTGGAATCCACATAATCAGGCCCCGTCACTGCAGTTAACAACCACTGATAAGCATATTTACTGTGCTCTTTATATTCGAGAAATTTATTTTTTAATTGTCCGGGATATGGCGTAATAATGTTACTCTCTGCGGAATTAGCACATGCCGGATCAAAATTATTGTAATCATCTAATTTTTCCATAACATATTCATTATTCAGCGGAAAGGTATAGTTAACACTCCCGTTAAAATAAACCGGCAAAGAATAATGGTACACATATCCCGCAGGGTCTGTAACGCGATAGCCGCCTATGCCATCACCCATATCATAATATCTTCCACTATTGCGCGAATGCCCCGATTCATAATTGAGAAAACCTGAAACCCCGGCATGGATTTCAGCGTTAGTAAAATACTCAACATAGTATGGTGTTACAGGACGGTTGGTGCTGTGATTAAAATTTTCATCTCCAATCATAGTGCCAGATCCATTATACTCAGCTCCCATAAAAGGCCGTGTATCGCTGGTATAATAATCTGTTACCGAACTTCCTGGAAGCCTTAATGTTGTTGATCCATTTATAGCCGTTGGATAGTGACGGGAAATAAGTGTATCATGAAAATCGCCATTAACCGTAAATTGCATTTTTTTGGTAAAACCGCTTACATCAAATCCTCCATAATCCTGGTTGGTTTTTATATGTCCATAATCATATAAGTTAGGCGTTAAAGCTCCTCCAATACCCGGACCGGAAATGGAATAATTATCATAACTTACGGTATAGTATTCTATAGAGTCTGATAAATATTTACTGGAAGAAATATCAACACTCCAGCCTGTACTCACCTGATTAATCGCACCGCTTTTAAAGTACATTGCACCGGTTTGTTTACCGTTCGGAGCAAAACTTTTAAAACCATACGTGAGACATTCCTCACAATCATCGGGAACTCCCACAACAGATCGTGTTATTGCACCACCGATGCCAAGGTTCCATCCCAAACCGGTTTCACCCGATGCCTGCTGTACAGATATTCCTGGCTGATAGTTTATAGAAACAGGTATTCCCTTTCCGGTATTACTTGGAATTGTAAGTAAGTCCTGGCTGTAGCTCATAGAGCCTGAAAATTTATTTACATCCTGGGAAAATGCGCTTTCAGAAATGAAAGAAAAAACAACTAGAAATAA
>DASWXS010000215.1:0-8939 GCA_036405375.1 Bacteroidia bacterium | reverse complement strand
ACTGGTACTCCGTTCAGACTTCACGTCTCTCTTTCCCGATATCTTTTCAATTTCACCCGCTCTCGTTCGAACGGGGGTGCAAAAGTAATAACTTTTTCTCATCCACCAAAAAAATATTTATTTTTTTTAAATATTTTTTTTCTACTACTCTGCTTTCAATTCCCCGTATCAAATAACGTCTCTCAAACGGGGGTGCAAATGTACACAGGTTTTTGGAACTGGCAAATTATTTTCGCGATTTTTTTAAAAATATTTTTTTCTCCGGAGGTATTCTGACAGAAAAATGGAGGTAGCCATGGCCGCATTCAATGATTCTGCATGGCTTTCAGAAGCAGGAGGGATTTTTACCTTATCGGAAATAAATTTTAAATTTTTCGACGAAATACCGTTTGACTCATTACCAATTACGAGAATCCCTGACGTAAAATTTTGTTTTTGGTATATATTTTCTCCATCCAATAAAGCTCCGAATACAGGAAAAGATCCCTCATCCTGTAAAATATCGCTTAATTCTGCTTCAAGCACATTCACACGGAATATAGACCCCATGGTGCTTTGAACAGTTTTGGGATTATAAATTTCAACCGTATCGGGTGAGCATATCACCTGCGAAACACCAAACCAATGGGCCAAACGAATAATAGTTCCCAGATTTCCCGGATCACGGATCCCATCCAGGTACAAATGAAGTGAGTTTGCAAATGATACCCTGTCGATTTCAGCATGCTTCTGCTTCACCAGTGCCAATACTTTGTTGGGTGTAGAAAGGAGGGATATTTTTTTCAGATCACTTTCCGGTATTTCCTGGAATTGAATTTTTCTTTCAGACAAAACGGGAGCATATATGTCAAGCCATTCAACTGTTGCAAAAACAATTTCTACTTCAAAATCAGAAGCAAGCAATTCCTGTAGCATCTTCTCGCCTTCCGCGATAAATATCTGCTCTTCCTGCCGGTGTTTTTTGGAATGCAGCGCGGTAATATTTTTAAGTTGATTTTTACTTAACATGTATCTTAAAGCCCTATCTTCGCATATCGTATGCAAAAGCGGTCTCACAAAATAAAGCATTTGAAAGTAACTGTGCTAATTTTTATGCTTGTTTGTGCTTACGCCTGTAATCCTACACGAAAGTTAAATACGGGCGAATACCTGCTCGAAAAAAACATCATTGTTGATAAGCATACAGGTCTGGATGCTGCAGAAGTAGAAACTTTTATCCGCCAGAAACCTAACCGAAAAATACTTAAAACACTGCAGTTTCACCTGTGGTTGTATAATACCATTGATCAGAAAAAAATAGCTCCGCATAAAGAACGTCGTGATAAAAAATTTGACCGGATCAATGATAAAAGACGTTTAAAAGCTGAACGTAAAAACCGGAAGATAGATCGTAAGAACGAGAAGATCCGTTTGGAGAATATAGAACGTGATAAAAAAGGGCTCGCTCCAAAAAAACTGAAGGAACCCAAGGTTCCGAAGTTTAAAGATAAAGCAAAGCTAACCTGGCGCCAAAGTGTGATGGATGCCGGTGAAGCACCTGTTGTACTGGATTCGTTTCAAACAAAAGTATCGCGTGAGCAAATTCAGAAATACCTTTTTACAAAAGGTTTTTTCAATAGCCGCGTAAAAGATTCGGTAATAATTGTAGAGTACAAGAAATTTCTGTTCTTCAAATACAAAAAGAGGCGCGCTTATGTGTATTACAAAATAAGCCCTTCCACTCCTTATTACGTAAATAACATCGAATATAAAATAGATGACGAACAATTGAGCTATTATGTGTTTCAAGACACTTTACGTACGTTTATAAAACGCGGGGCACGCTACGATGCAGACATTCTTCAAAAGGAACGTGAACGTATTGTAAGCGTTCAGAAAAACAACGGGTATTTCGATTTTGCACAGGATTATATTTACTTTCTTGTAGACACTAACTTAAATGCGCACAAGCTGAATATTACTCTCGGAATAAAAAATTATGCGTTCAAAGATGGTAATGATAGCATTGTAAAACGCCCGCATACACGATACTATATCAATAAAATATACATCATCCAGGATTACATGCTTTCTAATAAATCGGGATATAAAGACAGCCTGGAATACAATGGCGTAATATTTTTATACAATGAAAAACTCAAATTCAAAAAAAGGGACCTTGCCAATAAAGTGATGTTCCACGAAGGAGAAATATTTGTGAATGACCTGGCAGAAGAGACCTATAGCAAGATTACTGACTTACGTGTATTTAAAAATGTAAACCTGTTATTTGAAAAAACACCCGGAGCATCCGATAAACTGGATTGTTTTATTCAGCTAATGCCGATCTTAAAACAAAACTTCACCATTGAAACTGAAGGGACTAATACCTCTGGTAACTTAGGTGTTGCGGGAAGCATTGTATATCAGAACAGGAATGTGTTCAGGGGGGCTGAATTACTGGAGGTAAAACTCAGAGGTGGCTTAACTGCCCAGCAAAACTTTGCTACCGACAATGAAGTGCAGCAAAACTTCCTGAGTGCGTTCAATACATTCCAGTTTGGTCCTGAGTTGAATCTTTATATTCCAAAGCAATTATTTCCTTTCACCGTTTTCAAATTCAACAAAAATGCTTCTCCCAAAACTATCTTTAATAGCTCATTAAATTTCCAGAAGCGTCCTGAGTTTTCACGCTCCTTGTCTAACGTATCCTATGGTTTTCAATTCAAATCAGGCCAGTATATCCGTCAAAGCGTAGTTCCTTTCGAATTCAACGTTATTAAAGCTGATCTTAGTGACGAGTTTGAAGCGAACCTTAATGACACAAAAGATTTTTTCCTGAAGAACAGTTTTAGTGATCACGTTACAACGGTATCACGCTATAGTTTTATTTATAACAATCAAACACAGCAAAACAGCAACAAGAGAAAGTACTTTACCTATTTGAAACTGGATGCTGAATCGAGCGGCAATATCTTACGTGGAATATATAACCTTACCGAACAGCCAAAAGATACTGCAGGCCGTTATCAAATCCTGAACGTTCCATTTGCCCAGTTCCTTCGCTTTAACTATGATTATCGTCTTTACAAAACGATCCGGAAACTGGGACGGCTTGTTTTCAGGGCGACAGGTGGTGTAGGAAAACCTTTACATAATTTGCGTGTACTACCATACGAGAAAAGTTTTTTTGGAGGTGGTCCCAACTCAATCCGTGCATGGAAAGCCCGTACGGTTGGGCCCGGATCTTATAACTCAGATGGCGACAAGAATGCCACTTTTGATAAGATTGGTGATGCTCAGCTCGAATTCAATCTTGAATACCGATTCAACATTTATAAATTCCTCAATGGAGCCTGGTTTATAGACGCGGGAAACATCTGGCTGCGAAAACCTGATCCGTTAAAACCGGGAGCTGATTTTAAACTGGACCGCTTTTACAAAGAATTTGCAACAGGCTCCGGTTTTGGTTTACGTGCCGATTTTAGCTTCTTTATTATTCGTTTGGATGCTGCGATCAAGATCTATGATCCTAAATACGTTGAAGGAAATCGCTTTACATTTGATAAAAAACCTTTGTCTACAGGTGTAATCAACTTTGGTATTGGTTATCCCTTCTAATGTTTTTACCACTAAGGCACTAAGAAAAATACAAAGGAGCACTAAGGGATATATTAGCTTACTATTTACATTAGACTTAACATAACCAAAACTTAGTGAATCTTAGCGACCTAAATGTCTTAGTGGTGAAGTCTGAATCCCCTACATATACTTCTTCGTCTCATCCAAAGAAGCCATTACTTTTTCCTTAAGCTCTTCTTTAAATTTTTCAAGTTTGTTTAATAAAACAGCATCTGAGGTTCCAAGGATTTGAGCCGCAAGAATTCCCGCATTCTGAGCTGCATTAACAGCAACAGTAGCAACCGGAACGCCATTTGGCATCTGAACTATCGATAATAGAGAATCCCAGCCATCAATAGAATTACTTGATTTTACCGGAACTCCGATAACCGGGAGTGGTGTTAAAGATGCTACCATCCCAGGCAAATGCGCAGCTCCACCCGCCCCTGCAATAATCACTTTAAGTCCGTTTGCTACTCCATTCTTTGCATAATCAAACATACGTTCAGGTGTACGATGCGCCGAAACAATAGTTATTTCATAACTTACATCCATTTTCTTTAAAAATTCAGCTGCATCTTTCATTATGTTTAAATCAGAAGCGCTTCCCATTATAATTCCTACCTGTGCCATGTTTGATTAAATAAAATTACGTGGCTAAATTAAGTATTTTAATTTTCACCAAATATAATCCTGTCCTGTGTTTTATTCCGATAAAAGGTTATTTTTACAAAAACGAGATTCATATCCTTATTCTATGAAATGCAAAAGAACATTTAATGTGCTGTACATTGTTTGTGTCTTCTGTATTTTACATGCTAATACGGCATTGTTTGCACAAAGCCAAGACAGTTTATTGCGCGGACTATACAACTGGCCTGATACAGTTTATGTAGACAAGCTGGTTGATGCTTCAAAGAAATTCAGGAACCAGGATGCGGATAAAGCTCTTGAATATGCACTTAAAACCAGGAATTATTTCAGCGGAGCAAATGATCAGCGACTAGGAAAATCATACGCAGCTATAGGAATTGCTTATGATATAAAAGGTAAATACGATAGTGCTTCTTACTGGCTCAATAAATCGCTTGTTATTGCAGAAAAACTAAATGACTCACGTGCAAAGGGTTCTTCGCTATTGAGCATTGGGGTTGTTAACCTGAATAAAGGAAATTACGATGAAGCCATCAGTTATTACAACCAGGCGCTCAGCAATTTTAAAGCAATCAATGAAAAACGCGGAGAAGCACAAGCGCACAACAATATTGGCGTTATCCTGAAAAAACTGAAGCGATATGATGAGGCCATTGAACATTATAATGCTGCATTGGAGATCAATAAAGCTGCAAAAAGCCCTGCCTATGAGATGTGCCTCACCAATATTGCCAATATTTATTGCGAGAAAAAGGATTTTGTAACCGCTAAGAAATACTTCGATAATGCAATTAAGGATAACCTCCAGAATAAAAATTACATTTCATTGATCAGGAACAGGAACAGCCTGGCACAGATCCTTATCATTCAAAAGAAATACAAAGATGCAGGAATACTGCTGGAAAAGAACGTTAAACTGGGAGAGAAGCAAAGCCTGCAGGAGCATTTGATATCAACATACAATAACTACGCAGACCTGTATTTTCAGCAGGATAGCCTGGAAAAAGCTCAGAAATACTCAGCATTGGCTGTTAAGTACGCAAAAAAAATAAATAACCCGGAAGAGCTTGCGGGAGCGTTAGCAATGAGCGCAACTATTAACTCGAAAACAGGTAATCTATCACAGGCCTTGCTGGATGTGAAAAAAGCGCAGTTATTGAAAGATTCATTATTGAATGAGCAAACTATTAAGTCGGTAAACGAAGTAGAAGGTAAATATCAACTGGAAAATAAAAAGCTCCAGATCGAAAACCTGGAAAAGGAAAAAGCATTCCAGGGAGAAGAACTTGCCCGGAAAAACGCAGAGGCAAAAGCTCAACGATCGATAACCATTGCGCTTGTAGTTGGTGCCGCACTGCTCCTGCTCTTCCTGATAGCCGTATACAGAAGCTATCAGCAAAAAAAGAAAGATAATATCTTCATTCAGCAACAAAATAAGGAACTGGAGCAAAAGAATACAATCATTGAAAAGCAGAAGCATATCCTGGAAGAACATCAAAAGGAGATCGTTGATTCTATTAATTACGCCAAACGAATTCAGTATGCTTTGCTCGCGGGCAATTCATTACTTATCAATAATCTTCCTGAGCATTTTGTTTTGTATAAACCTAAAGATATTGTAAGTGGCGATTTTTACTGGGCCTGCCCTACTCCGGAAGGGTTTATTTACATTACAGCAGACTGTACAGGCCATGGCGTTCCGGGGGCTTTCATGAGCCTGTTAAATATCAGTAAGCTCAGTCAAACTATAAATGAAAAGAAAATTTACAGCCCGGAAAAAATCCTTAACGTGGTTCGTGAAGAAATAATTACGGCATTAAACCCAATAGGGAGCACCGAAGAAAGTAAAGACGGAATGGATGCGATATTGTGCAAACTGGATGTGCAAAAGAAAAAACTTCAGTATGCTGCTGCTAATAATTCGTTTTACATCATCAGGAACCAGGAAATCATTCACTGCAAAGCCGACAAGATGCCGGTAGGCAAAGGGCAAAACGATTATACTTCGTTTACGCTTTATGAAGTGGATTTACTTGAAGGAGATATTATTTATACACTCACCGATGGTTTTGTTGATCAGTTTGGCGGCCCAAGAGGAAAAAAATTCAAGAAAAAGAAACTCGAGCTATTGCTGATGGAAGTTTGTAATTTACCTATGCAGGAGCAAATGACCCGTATTGAAAGCGCGTTAAATGACTGGAAAGGTCAGCTTGAGCAAGTTGATGATGTTTGCCTGATTGGCGTAAAAATATAATTACTCCAGCCTCTTCGTAATTATTTTGCTGATATTGCCAAACAACTGCCCGGGACTAAATCTGCGCCAGTTAAAATCATCCAGCTCGCCTCCTGAATTAAAATAATAATCGAGGTTATGGTCTTTGAATTCTTTCAGCACATGTTCCCTGAAATTCACAAAAGCAATCCAGCCGTCACCACCAATGTCATCAAACCATTCTTCGTAATAGCAATCGTCTGAAGCATGGAAATTCAATACGTTTTCCCCGATCAGGATGTATTTATTGATTCCGAAATAAGCCAATTCATCAACAATATCACGCTTTAGAAGCATGATGTCATTATTGATGGCGTCATTCCACTCCCCGATTAACTCAATGACACAATACAATTCAGTATAGTCGACATACAGGATTTTTATATAAAGCGTTTCAGAGCCAATAGAATCCCATTGCGGGTGCAGCATATAGTTGTAAATGGTATTGCTGTATTCGAACTCACTATACTCGCGACCATAAAAAGGCGACTCCGGGTCTTCCGCAGCAACATACAAATGGCGCCAGTTATAAAATGGTTCAATCTCGTGCATTACTATTTGTCTTCTCCTTTGTATTTTTTATAAATATCCGGCCTGCGTTGTTTAGTCCGCTCTACACTTTTTTCGTGACGCCATTTATCGATATTGGCCAAATGCCCGCTCATTAAAATATCCGGAACTTTCCATCCATTGTATTCCGAAGGTCGTGTGTATACAGGAGGAGCCAGCAAATTGTCCTGGAATGAATCACTGAGTGCAGATGTTTCATCATTCAATACACCGGGTATCAAACGGATGATTCCATCACAAATAACTGCTGCTGCCAACTCTCCCCCGCTCAGCACGTAATCACCAATAGAAATCTCTTTGGTGATAAAATGCTCGCGGATACGCTCATCAATGCCTTTGTAATGTCCGCACAGGATAATGATATTCTTCATCAGCGACATATTATTACACATTTGCTGATCAAGTGTGTTACCATCGGGTGTTGTATAAATTATTTCGTCGTAGTCTCTTTTTGATTTTAGGTCGTTAATGCAATTAGCAATTGGCTCAATCATCATTACCATACCTGCCCCGCCACCAAATGCATAATCGTCGACCTGCTTTTGTTTGTAAGTGCTATAATCACGAAGATTGACCAGGTTTACTTCCACAATACCTTTTGCAATGGAACGCTTGAGAATACTGTGTTGAAAAGGACTTTCAAGCAATTGTGGGTGTACTGTGACTATATCTATTCGCATGGATTCAAGGAAAATTACATGAGGTAAACAGATTCTTTTCCTTTCGCGCTAAGATCAGCAACAATATGTTCCTGCAATGTGGTAGATAAAGAAAGCCCTACAAAGTCTGCCTTTACCGGGAAACGTGTATGGCTGCGATCAACCAATACCAGGGTATTAATCTTTTTCACGGGTTTATCCAGGAATATTTTCACTCCATAGATCAATGTCTTTCCACTGTTCAGTACATCATCCACAAGAATAACTGTTTTGTTTTTATAATCCTTGTCTGTAAAATCGCAGGTCGCATCTTCGGAAAGAGGATTTTTTTTATTGATGGTAATTTTACCCAGGGTAAGTTTGGTTTTAGAAACTTTTTTCAGGATCTCGCAAATACGTTTTGCCACAATGTATCCATTGCCCTCAATACCAGCAATCAATAACTCCTTCTCTTCGAAATTATTCTCGTATACTTCGTATGCCAACCGGTTCAGCTTCTGCCCGATCTGCTTTGAATTCAAAATCTCCGTTTTGCCCATACCTGTGATTTATCGGATAAAAGTAGGGAGGATTCCTTACAATTGGAAATTGAAATTGAAAATTGACGATTTATTTATTTACAGTTTTCAGCAAAATATAAACCGTCAATTCAATTTGTTGTTATTTTATTTTGAATCTCAAACCTCCATACAGCATTCTTCCGTAAATAGAACCCCAAACCATAGAAGCGTCGAAGTAAGTACCAAATGGCTTATCATTGGAAACAATTGGATTGCTTTGCCTGTAATTAAATGCATTTTCCACTCCAAGATAAAAATTCCACTGATTCTTTTTCTTCACTACATAAGTAATCTGCGCATTGGTATTGAAATACGAGGGAGAATAATCGTTTCGTTGATATTCCACAGGGTTAGAAACTGTTGTTGGCAAACGCTTCGCGCCAAACCATTGCAGTGTTACATCAAACAACCATTTCTCATTACGTGTTTCATAGCCGGCATTTATAAATGAACGATGTTTAGACACCAGCGATTTTGATAACAGGCCTTTTGAAAAAGTAGTTTGATTATCTACATAACGATAAGCGGTTTTTATGTTCAGTCGCTTCCATGCTTCCCACCCAAACTCTACCTGTGCAGTATTTGAAAAAGAAACGCCTTTCAGGTTATAAAAAACTACTTTTT
>DASWXS010000214.1:0-5010 GCA_036405375.1 Bacteroidia bacterium | reverse complement strand
AATTCCTATGCCAAAATCCTGAACCGTAATGACAATGTTTTTTTCATCTGTACTAATATCCACCTTTACTTTCTGATTATCCGAATACTTGCAGGCATTTATAAATACATTGAGGAGTGCAACCCTTAAAGTAGCCGGGTTTCCATTGATAAATAATTTATTATCGTCGTCCGGGAGATGATCATAGTCAATCTCGATCTGGTTATTTGGAAATATTTTGTTTGCAGAACGTTTTACAGCAAGTATAAGTTCATCCACCCTTAGTTTTTCCAGCGGTAGCTTTTTTCCGTCGAAGCCGGTCTGGGCCAGGCTGATAAGACTATTCATTAATTGCTCCAGGCGTTCCGATTCATTTATTATTTTTTCGAAGGCTGATCGGGATCCGGGCTGGAGATCTTCCTGTCTTAATGCCAGCTCTGCTTCACCGGATATAATAGTGAGCGGGGTTTTTAGTTCGTGGGAAGCATTGCTCACAAAATTGTTCTGAAGTTCGAATGTAGTTTCAAGACGATTAAGCATATTGTTGAAGGTAACAGTAAGGTCAGAGATCTCATCTTTGCTTTCCCGTTCTTCAAGTCGCAGATGCAGGTTGCTGGCCTTAATCACTCTTACCTTGCTTATGATCTCTCTTACGGGTTTGAAAACAGAAGACGCAAAAAGTTTTCCCAGTGTAAATACAATGATCAGGGAAATACATATACCTATGAGAATGGTTTTTTTAAGGCTCGCCATTTCTTCGAAGCCTGACTCGTCTATAGCAGTGGAGATTTGCAATATGTTGCCATTGGTATGACGGATAAAAGTTGCAACGTAAAATGTGTCGGTACTTAAGTATCTGCTTTTCCCTTTTTTAATAGCAGTGCTTATAAATTCTTCCGGAACACCTAAAGTTTTTGTCTTTTGAATGAACTCCGCTTCCTTTGAACCTGTATACTCTTTATGGCTTTCAGCTGGTAGGTATTTAAGGTATTTGGTTTTTACTTCGTTATAGATTTCAGTTTTTTGCGTGTCCTGTAATAAACCACTATTGGCCGCAATTTCAGCTCTTACTTCCAGCCGGTGAAAAAAACTCTCGTGAACATTTCGGTTTGCAAACAAATAAATAAACATACTGAAGAAAAGAATGATCAGTCCTGTTAGGAGCGTAAATAACAGCGTTATTTTATTCTGGATCTTCATTGTTTTCTTTTAATATATAGCCCATTCCGAAAACCGTATGGATAAGTTTGGAGGAAGATCCATTCTCTGTTTTTTTTCTGAGATAATTGATATATACGTCAACCACATTTGTTCCGAGGTTAAAATCGATATCCCATACATTTTCAAGTATTTCCATACGATTCAACACCTTGTTCCTGTTTTTCATCAGGTAGTGCAACAAACGGAATTCTGTTGCAGTAAGGCTTAGTTTTTTACCTGCACGTTTCACCGTCTTTGAATCCAGGTTTAATTCGAGGTCACTTATCCGAAGCACATTTTCTGCGTCAGGTATTTTTGTGTTTATTCCCCTGCGGGTAAGAGTTCGCACACGGGCTTCCAGTTCAGCAAATTTAAACGGTTTGGTCATGTAATCATCTGCCCCGATATCAAGCCCACTTACAATATTTTCTGTCGTGGAAAGTGCAGTTAGCATTAATACAGGAGTAGGTATTTGTTGTTTCCTGATCTCTGAACATACTTCCATACCACTTTTTCCGGGAAGCATAAGATCCAGGATGATCAGGTCGAACTGATGTTTTAATGCCATACCCAGGCCTGAATTTCCATCCATTGCAATGCTTACCTGGTGCCCTGCTTGTTCCAGCCCCCGTTGAACCAGGGAGATCACATTGGGCTCATCTTCTATCAGTAATATATTCATCAATATTTTCTGTTTTCAGAACCTGCTTTACAGGTTCAAATATACAATTTCGTTCTGGTTATATTCTCACTCCAATGATACACCCCGACTAATCGTCATCCATGAACTGGCGAAGCATAGCTTGTCAGCGTAGTGACTTTGCAAATTATAGGCGAATGCCTATAATGCAAACGTCATCTACCTGCTCTAATTTACCTTTCCATACGGAAAAACGCTGTTTTAGTTCTTCTTTTTGTTCAGTAAGAGATTTATGAGCAAATGATATCAAAACTTCCTCCAGTTGCTTGTATTTGAATTTTTTTCCTTTCGGTCCACCGAACTGGTCAGCAAATCCATCGGTAAATGTATAAATGATGTCGTTTTGCTGTAACCTGATGGTTTGCTGGGTGAATTGTATCAGCTCTCCTCCCGAATAAATACCTACAGGTTGCTTATCTGCCTTGTATTCTTCTATTTTTCCATCACGATACAGCCACAAAGGGTTATTAGCAGCAGCAAACACCAGTTCGCTATGGTCCCGTTTTACCCTGCACAGTACCATATCCATTCCATCTTTGTTTTCACCGCTTACACCCTTTTGTTTAAGTGTAGTAATGAGTTTGATGCGCATCATGTCTAAAATATCACAGGGCTCATATATTTTTTTCTCACCTATAATCTCATTCAAAAGTGCCATTCCCAGCATGCTCATAAAGCCACCGGGTACGCCATGGCCGGTACAATCGGCAGTTGCGTAAAAAATATATTCGCTGGTTGATGTTTCCCAGTAAAAATCGCCGCTAACGATATCTTTGGGCTGGAAAAGTACAAAGCTCTCTTTGAATAAATGTTCAAACTCATTAGCATCAGGGAGTAGCGCAGCCTGTATCCTGCTGGCGTAATTGATACTGTCGGTTATCTCTTTGTTTTTCTCCTCGATCTCTTCATTTTTTTCTTCTACTTCCTTTTTCTGAATTTCAAGCAATTCATTTTTTTGCTCAATAGAGATCTTTTGAATAGCAAGCATCTTATTACTTCTGCTGATCTTCCTGTATGCTAAAAAAGCACCCGCAATGATAAGCACTGCAACAAATAACGAAACAATGAAGTATATCCTGGAGGTTTTGAAATCGTTGATCTCCAAACTTTTTAACTCGCTTTCCTTTTGCAAAAGTTTGTTTTCTGTTTCTTTTTGCTCCGTTTGATATATTGTTTGTAATGCCTGTAGTTGTTGTGTTGTTTCGCTGCTGAATAAAGAATCTTTCAGCTTAATGAATTCCTTTTGACGAAGAAAGGCATCGCTGGCATTTCCCATTTTAAAAAGAAGATTGGCATACTGATCCTGCGCGTCCAGCTCAACAGTTGTTGCCTGGATACTTTTTGAGATTTTGAGGGCTTTGTCAATATACTCTTTTGCTTTTTTGAAATCGCCTTTGTGCATCAGGATCTTCGTTTGAATAACCATATTCTGGGCTATTCGTAATGAGTCCGGGGCAAAGTTGGAGTAATAAATAGAGCTGTCTGAAAATACCTGGGCCGACTCGTAATCGCCCATTACAATGCTGGCTTCGGCAGAGAAAAGGTAATTGGCAATTACGTTGTGGAAGGTTTGATTAGCGATCAGATCCTTTCGTGATATGGTTAAAAAGTGAAGCGCTTTTTTGTAATCTTTTGATTTATCCAGGTAGAAACGTCCAAGATCATTATTAATTTCAGATACGCCTATGGTGTTTCCCGCTTTTTTGTAGTTAGCAGCAGCTTCCAGGTAAAATTTTTCTGCCTCATCATATTTTTTCAGGTCCAGGTTTACATTTCCCAGGTTAGCCTGGGCATTAGCCATACCTTCATAGTTTTTCAAAGAAGTCATCTCCTTAAGAGCAAGAAGGTAGTTTTCATTTGCCTTTAAGTAATTTCCTTCGTAATAATAATTGACGCCAATATTATTATATGCATTCGCTATATCTGATCGATTGCCATGTTTTTGAGCCAGGTTAAGCGATTGTTGAAAGGCTATTTTTGAAGAATCGAGTTTACCCGTGGTAGCATATATAATACCAAGAATGCGGTAAGCGGAATGTAATTTTTTTCTAAAATTCGCTTTGCCGGAAAGTGCCGTTGATTGATCGATGTAATTACGTGCAGCTACCGGATCGGTAAATTTTAACTCATCAGCAAGGTTGAGCATCAGTTTTATCCTGGTACTATCAGCTTTTTCTTTTTTTAAAAGACCTTGTAATGAGTCGGCAGGAGTTCGTTCGGCCCGAATAAAACTCATTTGAAATAAAAGAAAGAGGAGAAAGAAACTACTTTTATTCATAATGCCTTTGCAGTAAGGAATTCTAAGATAATAAAATATTTTGATTTGTGCAGGAGCGGTTGCTACCAATAAAAAGCCCCCTGACAGTATATCGTCAGGGGGCTTTTATTATTTTGACGCTTATTAAGCTGTTTTCTTTCTGTCGAAATCTACAACTATTGGAGTAGAGATACATAACGAAGAGTATGTACCGATGATACGACCGATCAACAATGCGAAGATGAATCCGCGGATACTGTCGCCACCAAAGATGAAGATCACTAATAATACGAAGAATACGGTTAATGATGTTAAGATCGTACGGCTTAATGTACTGTTCAATGCAAAATTGATCAGCTTGTTACGCTCTTCGCCAAACATATCTGATTTACCGCTTTCAGCCAAACGCTCACGGATACGGTCAAATACAACAACTGTCTCCGTCATGGTATAACCCATTACTGTTAAGATTGCCGCAATGAAGTCCTGTCCGATCTCTAAAGAGAAAGGAAGGATACCGTCGAAGATGGTATAAAAGGACAATACAACTAAAACATCGTGGAATAATGCGATAACCGCACCCAAACCATATTGCCATTTTTTGAATCGGATAACGATGTAGATGAACATTACCAAACAAGAGAATAAGATAGCTCCGTAAGCACCGTAAACGATATCGGTTGCAATAGCCGGACCTACTTTTTGCTGACTTACTACTTCAAATTTAGTTCCTGATTCAGAAAGCCCTTTTTCTAATAGCTCCTCTACTTGTTTATCTGCCTGCTCATTCTGATCAGCGATATGGTATGAAGAAGTAATTTTTAGCTGGCTTGCAGAACCTGCAGTTTTTACTTCAGGAGCTTCGTTTTCAAAT
>DASWXS010000213.1:0-4120 GCA_036405375.1 Bacteroidia bacterium | reverse complement strand
CAGCTAAAGTGCAGGCTATGCAAAACGCAAACAGGGCATACATTTATGGTTTTTCTACCGATCTCCGGTTCGATTTCAACAGTAACTTATCTTTTAAATCATCCATTAATTATACTTATGGAAGATACATCGACACCAAGCTGGATTCGGTTGTTCCACTTGATCACATCCCTCCGGTTTATGGCCAAACCAGTATCATTACCCGGGCAAAAAAACTGGACGGTGAATTTTTCGTACGATATAATGGAAAAAAATCTCTTGTTGACTATAGTGTAAGTGGAGAGGATAACTTACAATATGCAACTCCAAACGGGATGCCTGCATGGTTTACATTAAATATCCGGTTAGGATACAACATCACTAAAAACTTCCGCTTAAATGCAGCATGTGAAAATATTACGGATAACCGTTACAGGGTATTTGCAAGCGGTATCAATGCTCCCGGAAGAAATTTCATTGTGAGCTTACGATACAAATTATAATGAATTAACCGGACTAAAAAGGCGGTGATTGAAACCGATTAAGCAGCATTGGTTTTCATTGCTGCATCCCAATGCACGTTAAGCCATTCAAGTGCATCTTCACGTGATTGGAATAAGCGGTGTGGGCAATGCTGTTTTGCAAAACGTACAAAAAAATTCCCCAATACACGGGTAGCCAACGATTTTACCACAATTGCCTGGGCTATACAATACTTGTAATTTTCTGCAGTATTGGCACTTTCACGAGCCTCACGTGTAATGGAGTTGTGGGGGCTGGTTATGACCAGTGAAACAAATTTACGTTCCCGGATAATATCCATTACCATACGATAGTTTTCCTTAGCATCTTCGATCTCAATTACAACATCGTCAAAAAGCTCGGTAGTGAGCACTTTACCGTCGTAACGGATACTTGCTGTTCGTGTAGTAGCCTCTAACATGGTGAAACCAAATTAAGGATAATATTCCAAATTCAAAGCACTAATTTTATTAAAAGTGATAAATGGCTGATTAAAATTAATCAGCGGTAAGCTCCGTGATTATTTTACTATGCTGAGGAAAACTGGATTGAAGGGTATTTCTTTCGGCTAATTCAAAATCAGCGAAATCAAAGCCAGGAGCAACTGTGCAGCCTACCAGTGAAAAACCGCCCGCTGTCTGGCATCGCGAGCCAAACCAGCTGCCTGCTTTTACTACGCATTGAAACGCTTCTCCTTGTTCTGTGTCTCTGCCTAGTTTATGTGTAATGAGCTTTCCATCTATGCAAATCTCATAAACAAACAAAGGATCGCCGTCGTAAAAATGCCATACCTCATCTGATGCTATCCGGTGAAGTGCGCTAAACTGCCCGTATTCCAGCAAAAAATAAATAGCAGTGGATGCGTTACGGTCGCCGTGAAATTGTTTGTTTAAAACCTGCCTGGGAATAGTTATATCCGAACGATAGGTTTCTTTATACGCGCCACCCTCAATATGCTTTATGAGACCGAGTTTTTGAATATAATATGCCGCAGATTTCATATACTTTATATCAGTTTCCCGTAAGAATTTTAGCTACGATTTTATCAGCAGGAACAAAACCTCTCGCTCTGCCATCCAGCGAATTGCTACGGTTGTCGCCCATAATAAAATAATGCCCGGGCGGAACCACAATTGGCCCCATATCGGCTAAGGTCCAGGTTGAATCGCTATGCACTCCAAAAGTTTCCGGCTTCGTCTCTATTGAATAACAAACACGATGTGCTGTTCTTTCGATCCCTAACTTTTTTAATTCGTTATAGGTACCATTAAAAATAAAATTTCCTTCCTCATGCGGAAATACCCTATGCTGTTCCTGGTAAGTACTAAGTGGTGTTTTCAGGTCCATTTTATCAAAAACAAAAAGGTACGCGTATTTTAATGTATCATCTGTAAGAGATCCATCAATGTATAAACAGTCTCCATACATTTCAACTGTATCTCCTTCATCAGCAACAATTCTGCCTATAAAATCTCCATCATAGCTCTCTCCCGGCAATTGATTAGGTTTATAGGAAACAATATCTCCTTTTTCTACACCGGGAAGGCTTGAGCCAAAAACGTTCATGCCCGCAGCAAAAGTAGGATCCATACTAACGGTAGGAATGGAATAGGTTACAAATACTTTTAGTAAACGAGCTCCAACAAGTAATACGATCGGTAAAACACAAAGGATTATAATTAAGACGATATATTTTGGCTTCATCGTTACACTCTTACGCCAATCAAGGTAACATCATCTATTTGCTCCAGGTTACCCATCCAGTTAATAAAAGTAGTTTCCAGCAATTCTTTTTGTTCTGCCATTGGTAAATGAGCATTGTTAGCAAGGAACTGGCGAAGGTTTTTGCTCATGAATTTCTTACCATTCACCCCACCAAACTGATCAGGGAAACCATCAGTTAAAGTATATACCACATCGCCTTTTTGCAGTTCGATTTCCTGTTGAGTAAAAGGAATCTGGTCTTTATCGTGCTTACCAACCGGCATCTTGTCGGGCTTGATCTCAATGGTTTCGCCTCCTCTTACAATCCAAACCGGGTTATTGGCGGCTGCAATCACCAGTTTTTTATTCTCAAAATCATAAAGCGTAACAATACAGTCCATACCATCTTTCCCACCTTCAGGACTACCATCTCTTTTTAAACGATCGATGATGGTTTTACGGGTTTCATTTAAAATAGCAGCTGGTTCTGTATGACCATTTTTAATAGCCCATTCCAAACTGGTAATATTCAATAAGCTCATAATAGCGCCAGGAACGCCATGCCCTGTACTATCGGCAGTTACTAAAACAAATTTATTGTTTCCTGCTTTTTCTGCCCAGAAAAAATCTCCGCTGACCACATCTTTTGGTTTAAAGAAAACGAAGTAATCCTGGAGGTTTTTATCCAACACCTCATTGGTTGCAAGGAATGTACGCTGAATCCTTTCGGCATAGTTGATACTATCAGTGATTTCCTTATGCTTCTCTTCAATCTCGTGTTTTTGTTGTTTGATATCTTCGGTAGCAAGATCAATTTGCTGCTCCAGCTCTTTTTGTTTTTTACGAAGTGATGCTGTTCTCCACCTGAAAATACCATATACCATTAAACCCAATAAAATAGCCATCAGTATCCGGAACCACCAGGTATGCCAGAAAGGTGGTAAAATAGTGAACGAATACTCATACACATTACTCCACTTGTTGGCATCACCAATTGCTTTAATCTTAAACGTATAGTTGCCATAAGGAATATTCCTGTAATCGGCCTTATTCTCAGTTGTGAGCTTATTCCAATCCGGATCAAGTCCCTGGAGCTGGTATTGATATTTTATTTTATGCGGTGCCGACCAATCGATAGCACTGAAGTTAAATGTTAAGTGGCTTACATTGTAGGGCAATATCAATTCTGTTGGATAGTTATGAAACCTGGCAATATCGGCAAACTGAACTTTTCTGAATTGTTTTTTTGTTCCAGAACTATCTTTTGATGATGCATTAAGATCCTGGAAATCTACAAAGTTTTCCTGGAGCATTACATTGTTCAACTGAACAACCGGCTCTTTTTTATTAAGGTTAAATTTATTGAGATCCAGCATGGTCAGAGCTCTTCCGCTTCCCATCCATAATTGGTTTTTGCTATCCAGTAAAATACTGTTGCTTAAAAAATCTTCAGACTTTAAACCATCCTGTTTATGAAATATAAGAATCTCCGGATCTACGCTTGCCTGTTCCCAGACAAAACAGCTGATTCCGTTTTCGGTACCAAACCAAATATTTCCGTTTTTATCTTCTGCTATCGACCAAACTATATTGTTGCTCAGTCCTTCTTTTTCGGTATAAGGTGTGAAATATTTCCCGTCATATTTTGTAACACCTCCACCGTATGTACCGAACCAAAGATTACCTTTTTTATCTTCGAGTATCGACATTACCGTATTGTTGCTTAGTCCATCCTTATCGGTATAATTAATAAAGTCTTTACCATCGAACTTGGTTAAACCTATATCGGTACCAAACCACATATTTCCTTTTTTATCTTCAAGAATGGAGTAAACCGTATTACTGATAAGTCCTTCACTGGTAAGGTAGGTCATTACATTTTCTCCATCGTATTTAATAACCCCACCACCTAAAT
>DASWXS010000212.1:0-2587 GCA_036405375.1 Bacteroidia bacterium | reverse complement strand
TGAAGCCTGACCGGTAAGGGTGAAAAGTCCGTTAAAATCACTTACACACCCATTACCTGTACGATCATTGATCGCATATGCAAACGGTATAGGCGTAATGCTGTCCTCATCCAGTATGATACCGGTTACCAGGAACTCACGTTGCGCGCTTGCAGAAAAAACTGAAAGCAAAAAAAGGCTTATACAGAGTAATTTTTTCAACGATTAAATAATGCTCTAAAATACATCTAAAACTTTTAAACAAATAGTTGAAAAAAAAGGTTTCACCGCCTTTATAAATATTTAACAATGAGCAATAAAAACGGTAAATTTGATGGCTTAAGATGGAAAATTTCGTTGTATCGGCCCGCAAGTATCGCCCGCAAACGTTCAGAACGGTTGTAGGACAATCGCATATTACCAATACATTGAAAAATGCCATCACCAGCCATCACCTTGCACAGGCATTTTTGTTCTGCGGACCGCGTGGTGTAGGTAAAACAACCTGCGCACGTATTCTTGCAAAAACCATTAATTGCTTTAATATCACGCCCGAAGGAGAAGCATGCGACACCTGCGAATCATGTGTATCATTTAACTCAGGAGCTTCATTAAATGTATACGAGCTCGATGCCGCTTCCAATAACTCAGTGGAAGATATCCGCAGTTTAATTGAGCAGGTACGATTTGCACCGCAGCTGGGATCTCACAAAGTGTATATAATCGACGAGGTTCACATGCTGTCTACATCTGCTTTCAATGCCTTCCTGAAAACATTGGAAGAGCCGCCAAAGCACGCTATATTTATTTTAGCGACAACAGAAAAACATAAGATCCTTCCAACCATATTATCCCGTTGCCAGATCTTTGATTTTAACCGGATCAAGATCGAAGACATTTCTTCTCACCTTGCCTACATTGCAAATACAGAAGGTGTAACAGCTGAAGAAGATGCCCTGCACATTATTGCCCAAAAAGCAGACGGTGGTTTGCGCGATGCCTGCAGTATTTTCGATCAGATGGTGAGTTTCTCAGGAAATCACCTTACTTATAAAGCTGTCGTGGAGAACCTGCACGTACTGGATTATGATTATTACTTCAAAATTACTGATGCTTTATATTCAGGAAACCTTTCGCAGGCATTACTTATTTTTGATGAAATCCTGAAAAATGGTTTCGACGGGCACAATTTTATTGTTGGATTGGGCGAGCATTTCAGGAACCTCCTTGTTTGCAAAGATCCCATTACTGTTCAGCTACTGGAAGTTGGAACCAATGTAAAAGAGAAATACACCACACAGGCGCAAATGTGCGCGATGCCTTATTTGCTTAAATCGCTGGGCATTGTAAACCGTATAGATGTAAGTTTTAAAGCCTCCAAAAACCAGAGGCTCGCTGTTGAGCTTGGTCTCATGCAAATGAGCTATCTTAATAATGCTGCATCGCTTGATGCAGAAAAAAAAAAGGATGAGCTAGAACCTGAATTTACTCCGGCAGCACCAAAGCAAGCTACCCACCAGGTTACAGCGGTTCAAACCACAACTGTTGCTACTACTACCAATAAACCTGTTACCTCGTTCAAAGACCTGGATATAAAATCACCTTTTCGCTTAAATGAATTAGGCAGAAACGGAAAAGCCAGGGAAGAAGAAAAGGCACCCGAAACCCAGGAAACCGTACGCACCTCTGTTGAAGCTGATGTGATAGTTACTGAAGCTGATGTGCAAGCTGCCATTAAACAATATTCAGAAGAACAGGGAGCAAAAGGCAAAAGGCAGGTAGAAGCTACACTTACTGCAAAGCCCGTTTCCTTTGCTAATAACCTTATTTCCATTTACATAGAAAATGAGGCACAGAAATTGGTATTCGACGACATCAAACAGGAATTTTTGGATGCTATTCGTGCCCGCTTAAAGAACTTTTCGCTGCAGCTCAATGTAATTGAGCACGCCGAATCTACCGTTAAAAAGGCATATACGCCGAACGAAAAATTTGCCGTAATGACTGCCAAAAATCCATTACTTTTAGAATTGAAAAAACGACTCGACCTTGAGGTGGGTCTATAACCAAATCATGATGATAAAAAACGTAATTAAAACTTCCCTCACATTGGCCGTGATGCCAATGCTATTGTGCGCACAAGCTCCTGCCGGTAAAAAGGACAATACTCCTCCTGCCGAGGCTATTGCTATGTCGCAACTTGTTTCTGAAGATAATGCTTATGAGACGGTTAAAGGTGATCCACTCAACACGCGCATTTATACCCTGAAAAACGGGCTAAAAGTATACCTGAGTGTTTATAAGAACGAACCTCGTATTCAAACTTATATTGCAGTAAAAGCAGGTAGTAAAAACGACCCGGCTAATGCAACCGGTTTAGCGCATTACCTGGAACATATGCTTTTTAAAGGAACTGATAAGTTCGGAACGAAGGATTTTGCAAAAGAAGAACCGTATATCAAAAAAATAGAAGCGCTATACGAAAAATACCGTGTAACTAAAGATCCTGCTCAACGCAAAAAAATCTATCACCAGATCGATAGCATCTCAGGTATTGCTGCAACATTTGCTATTCCTAACGAATATGATAAAATGACCGCAGCAATGG
>DASWXS010000211.1:0-5425 GCA_036405375.1 Bacteroidia bacterium | reverse complement strand
GAATCTTTCTCAGTGGCACACTGTTGGCTGCAATTGGACTCCCGACAGCATAAGTTTTTACCTGGATGGGAATTTCCAGCGCAGAACACTTAATGAGTATGATACTAACAAGTATTTAATTCCTATGCCCTTAATAGTTGACTTAGGTATAGAAGCGACTAATTTCTGTACTAAAATGGATTCACTCTCTGTGATGCCCATATGGGAAGTTGATTATATAAAGGCCTGGCAACCTAAATTGGCATGTGATAGTGCAAAGAGTTATTGTAATATATCAGCTTCCACTTTCAATAGCAAGATCTATAAAAATCTCACCATAGGTGGAAACGGTTGCACGGCCAGTTTCAACAACGGAGCTGCGAGCGCGCTTGGAACAGAATATGTGGAATTAAAAGAAGGAGTTGAAATAGGTAGCAATATGAATATGCTGATAGATGTATGGCCTTGTTGGAGTGGACAAACTTTACAAAAAACGCCCGAACATCCTAACCCACCACCAAACGACTTTATAATAACAAAAGGAGATGCACAAAACTAAAGTTATGAAGAAGTATGTTTTTATATTTGGGTTTGTTTTTATAGGATTGGCTGCTAATAGCCAATCCTATATTAATTATGTGATTGGCAGGTATAGTGTTATTATTTCTTATTCCGGTCCAAACAATAATTGTCCAGGAATCTTGGATTTAGTTCCAAATACTTATTATTCCAATTGTGTTTTTCAAAGAGACTCGTGTTTTGTTGATAATGCACATGGTTTTCAACCTTGGGATATTTTAGTGCAATCCGATACCACCTTTATTGGTTACGAGCCCTGGACAGTTGCAGCGGCAGCATCTGGTAAGTTATATGCAAATGATAGTATTTACTTAAACGTGAAAGATTTCGGAACCAACAACCCAAATATTGAATACTGGGGTTTCAAGCTATATAGCACCGTTGGTATAGAAGAATTAAGCAAGCGAGGGAACGAGCTGCTTATAAGCCCGCAGCCTGCAAACGAGATAATATATATACAAAGTACACAAATGCGTTTTACGGGTAAACCTGTACTATATGACATCAATGGCAAACAAGTTGGTACAGAAATGCAGTATGTAAATGCGCACACTTATAAGGCGGATGTAAGCCAATTACAGCCTGGTATTTATTTTGTGTTTGTATTGAGCGATACTGGATATGTGAAGAAGAAGATATTGGTTGGTTCTTAATTCAGATGAGAAAGTAGAAATTGGAACAATATGAATATGCAGATATGATCCTTGTACATACACTGGCCGTAATTCGGCGATCAGTGGAGGACAAAATATTTCTTTTATTGGTACAGAGCATGTATTATTAGGTGAAGGATTTAGCGTGGATGCCAGCAGCACATTTTTAGGAGATGTGAAACCCTGTACTGATTTTTTTTGAGAATGCGCGAATAGGGCCACCTGCCATTCAACCCCGGCCAATTTCTCCTTCTTTTATAGAGAGAACGAAACTTAAAATTAACGGACAATGAGAAAAATATTATTATTAATATTCTGCTGTGTTTTTTTTATCAGATACCGTTATAGCCCAAGTACCGGATTTTCGAGATAATTTCACTGGATATTACATTGGAATTGATTTTCCCTACAATGATATTATGGTAGAAAAAGATACTTTCGCACCTGATAGCCTTTTCATTTACGAGGCGGGTTTTATTTAATGTATTTTACTTTGATTAAATCAGGTTCCGGGCTTTTAGCTCCAGGTATTTATTAATGGTATTTACCGAAAGACTTTGCGGTGTTGTGTAAATGCTTTGTATACCATATGCATGAAGCTCTTTATTGATGAGCTTTTTATCTAATTCAAATTTTTCTGCAATGGTTTTGTAGTAGATTCCCTGCGTGTTTTCTGCTTTCTTTTCTGTAAGCTGGTGCAGCTCCGTGTTCTCGAAAAAGATCACAACCAGCAGGTGATTTTTTGCAATGCTTCTTAAGTATTTAAGCTGGCGTTTTAGTCCGCTTAATGTTTCGAAATTGGTGAATAGTAATAACAAACTTCTTTGCGTAATATTCAGCTTGATGTGTGTATACAATTGCTCGAATCCACTTTCAGAAAATTTTGTTTTCTGATTGTACAGCGTTTCCATGATCCGGAACATTTGCGAACCTCTTCTTTCTGCCGGCACATAAGAATACACTTTTTCGGAGAAGGTGATCAGCCCTGGCTTGTCGTGCTTTTGATAAGCAATGTTTGAAATAACAAGCGATGAATTAATAGCGTAATCAAGTAAAGCTAATTGTTCAAAAGGCATTTTCATGGCACGCCCCATGTCAATAATACTATATACCGGTTGTGCTTTTTCATCCTGGTACTTGTTTACCATCAGCTTACTTTTCCGCGCAACCGCTTTCCAGTTGATGCTGCGGATATCGTCTCCTTCCGTATATTCCTTTATGTGGTCGAACTCCGTTGTATTGCCTGTTTTCCGGATCTTTTTGATACCTGCGTGAATGAGCCTGTTGCTGATCGCGAGCAATTCGTATTTACGCATCTGTATAAAAGATGGATACACTGGTAACATGTGTTTCTCACCTAATTTCAAGCGTCTTTCTATAAGCCCGATCGGACTTTTTACAAATACATTAATGTTGCCGAAATGATATTCGCCTCTTTCAAAAGGCTTCACCCTATAATCAAATTGTTTCACTTCTCCACTTTTTAAGGAACCTTTTAAAGAGAAATCCCTCACCTGGAATTGAACAGGAATTTCATCAATGATAGTAAGTGAAACCGGAAAAAGATAATTGTTCTCAATAGTAAGCTGTACTGGATTCTCATCGCCATTGCTCAGCTTATTGTTGGTATGCCTTCCCGCCATGATTCCATTCTTATTTGCAAAAAGGATAATACCGTCGATAACAACCAAGGCACTTAAGGAAATAAGAGCAAGATTGCCAGCCCTGTAAAACGAAACATTAAAAAAACCAAGTATATAAACGGCAATAACAGCGATCACGAGTATATAAGTGCGCCACGTAAAAAATATATCAGGGAATTTAAATTTTGAACCGCTCATATCACTGCAAGTTGCAAAATTTTATTCAATTTTCCGCTCAACCTTTTAATTTGCTTAAAATGAACTGATCTGCAGATTTTATGTAATATCGTGGAACATTTACCACTTTTCGACGTATAAAAGTCGACCACTAATACTCAACTTATTCAACTATTTGAAACATACCCTGATTCTATTGAGATTGAACAGATCGATTTTATTAGTAAAGAAGCCTGGAGATTAAGAAGATTCGATCTACCCCGTTCAATTGATATGGCGAACGAAGCTTTGCACTCATCGCTTCTCAGGGGCTATGAATTAGGTGAAGCGTATGCATACAGAACGCTCGGAGTGGATCATTTTATGCTCGAGCAATACCGGAATGCACTTCCCGAATTGGAAAAAGCCAAGAATATCTTCCTGAAACACAAACATTACAAAGGAATCAGCTCCTGTTTCAGGAGTATTGGTAATATTTACACCCAGGCATCCAATTTCGAAAAGGCAGGCGAAAATTACCAGAAGGCTATTGATTATGCCCTGAAATCAAACGATCAGCGCTCTGCAACTTATTCGAAGGTTAATCTTGGGCTTATCGAACATTTAAAGGCTAATTATAAAGCAGCGATCAACATTCTTACCGAATGCCTCGAATCGGCGGCTCAATTTGAGGACAGACATGCCATTGCAGAAATTTATTTTAATATCGGAAATAACTACCTGCAAGATAATAACCTTGAAGAAGCGGAAGCCTTTCTGAATAAATCGCTTCGTTTGTCGGAAGAATTAGAATACATTAAAGGGATCTCGCAAACCTATACTATACTTGGAACTTTATACTACAAAAAAGGAAATATTGACCAGGCATTGAAATACATGCACGAGGGAATTGCAACTGCCCTTGAGTTGAACGAAAAACGTATTGTAAGTGATACTTACCGCACCTTATCGGAAGTATATAAATCTATAGGAAACCTGGAGAAAGCGTTGCAATGCTTTGAGCAATACGATGCTATGCGCAAGCGTATCCAGGCACAGGATAATAAGTCTTTGCTCGATTCATTGCATGGAGAGCTGGAAATCGAAAAATCGGCCAGGGAGCTGGTTGAAATAAAAAACAAAGAAGTAGAAGATGCATATGAAGTGATCAAGGCTAAAAACAAGGATATCACAGATAGTATCAAATATGCCCGTCACATTCAGCAATCTCTACTTCCATCCAACAATTTTATTACGGAAAACCTGGAGAATCATTTTGTGTTTTATCAGCCGCGTGAAATAGTAAGCGGGGATTTTTATTGGTTCAATCAAAAAAATGGGTTGTTGTATTTCGCAACGGTAGATTGCACAGGACATGGTGTTCCGGGAGCATTTATCTCTATTGTAAGCTCTAACTGCCTGTACCAGGCCTTCCGTGAGCAGGATTTTACTGAGGCAGGAAAAATGCTCGATCGCGTACATGAATTGTTCAACATGATGATCAGGCAGACTTATGAAGAGTCGGCGGTGAAAGATGGAATGGATATTTCGCTTTGTATTGTTGATACAGTGAACAACCGGATTAATTTTGCAGGTGCAAATCACGATTTGCATGTGGTGAGGGACGGAGAGATGATAGAATTTAAAGGAGATAAGAATGCAATAGGTATTTTTATCGGGGATGAAATAAAAAACTTTACTTCTACACAAGTACAACTCTACGAAAATGATTGCGTGTATATGTTCACCGATGGGTATGCCGATCAGTTTGGAGGTGAAACCGGTGAATCCAAATATTTCCGTCGCAGGCTTAAAAAATTCCTTGTTTCCATTGCCGACGAGGAAATGGAGCATCAGCAAGAGCTCCTGAAGAGAGATTTCAACACCTGGAAAGGTGATAATGAGCAAATTGACGATGTGCTTGTTATTGGAATGAAATTTTAGTGTAAAACGACTCAAATAAAGGCTCTTTCGAATCTTTAACACCTTTTTTTGCTTTAATCCAGGTTATGCAATAGAATTTTCTATTGCATAATTGACGAAAAAATTGTTAAACCACAGTTTTTTGTCGGGATTAACCCTGACAAAACTCCGTTTTCGTCAGCCCTAAGGGCAAATTATGCCCAATGCATAATTTGGGTTTAAAGTCTTATCTTTACTCCTTTAATTACTTGCTGTTGTATGAAGGATTTCTTTCGTTTTTTGCGAACTAAAGGTTTTTTTATTCATTTCTCCCTTGCACTTGTATCCGCGCTGCTTATTTTGTGGATCTCGTTCAAATTAATGGGTGTATATACCAATCATGGTGAAGTTATACAGGTTCCCGATTTTATGGGGCAATCTATTTCCAGCCTGGATGGTTTTGTAGAAGGAAAGGACGTGAGTTATAAGATCATTGATTCAATTTACGACCCG
>DASWXS010000210.1:0-5444 GCA_036405375.1 Bacteroidia bacterium | reverse complement strand
GTAGAATCAAATTCCACATGTCCGTTTAAGAACTGAACACGCGAGGTAATGTTCTTCAGCCCGATGCCTTCAAACTGAATGGTTTTATCGAAGCCAACACCGTTATCTTCTACTATAATAGTAAGCTCATTTTCGTGACGTACCAGTTGTATCCCTACGCGTTTTGCCTGTGCATGTTTTACAATGTTGGAAATGATCTCCTGCACCACACGATAAAGAATAGCCTCTGTATTACTGTCGAGCCGTTCATTCAGGCCAATGATCTCCAGGTCTATTTTCATATAAGAGGCATTCATTTTTGAAATGAATTCTCTTATTGCGCTTGCCAGGCCAAGTTTGATGAGTGTGTTCGGCATCATGTTATGCGACACCACACGCACTTCTTTAATAGAATCGTGTACAAGCTCAAGTGCATTGCTCAGCAAAACTTTTTGCTCAAGGTCCTGGAGTTTTAGTTTCGATTCAAGGCCACTGAGGTTCAGCTTGGCTGCCGACAATATTTGCCCGACTCCGTCATGCAGGTCCTGGGCAATCCGCTGGCGTTCTTTTTCCTCGGCTTCTATTACAGCCTTGGAACGCAATTCCTGCTGACGTGCAAGTTCAGCCGCAGCTTCCGCTTTCAGCTTAATTTGCTTTCTCCTGTAGTTGGAAATAACCAGTAGTCCAACCAACAGGGCAACGATAATTATACTTACTATAACCATATTCTTAATAAAATTGCGACGGTTGCTCGCTTCCAACTCTGCTTTTTTTTTAGCAAGCTCGAGGCTTTTTTTTTCCGTCTGGTATTTTACTTCCATTTCTGCTATCTGCCCGGCATTTTCCTGTGAGAAAATGGTATCTTTCAAATCAGTGTATTTGTTTAAATAGATTCTTGCCTTTGTTCCCTGGTTGATGTATCCGTAAATGGTTGCGAGGGTACGATAACTGATCAGGAGCTGGGCTTTGTTTTTAGGCTCGGTTGATTCCAATACTTTCAGGCTGTATTTTTCCGCTTCTGCGTATTTGCCCATATCCATCAGTCCAACGCTTATATTGTGTCCGTATATAGCTATTCCGCCTTTGTCGTTTGCTTTTTCGGCAAGGACATAAGCCATTTTGTAATATTCCAGGGCTTTTACCGAATCTTTATCTACTTTGTAATTAAGCCCGATTGAATTGAGTACATTGGCTTCCGAGGCAACGTCGCCTACTTTCCTGAAAATAGGCAAAGCAAGCTCCAGGTATTCGTTCGAACGTTTGGTGTTTTTTTGTAAACGATATGCGCCTGCCAGATTTCCATAATCAAGCGCCATTTGGTATTCATCCTTATTCTTTTTATGAAGTTCCAGCGCTTTTTGAGAATACTCAATCTCTTTGTTGTAGTTTTTCAGTTTTTCATAAATGATGGCAATGTTGTTATAGGTGAGCGCTATTTTGGGTTCGCTGTTCAATGCTTCAAACAGTTGTAATGCTTCCAGCTGGTTTTTAAGTGCATCGGAATAATTACCGAGGTTGAATTGCATCAGGCCGATCTTACTCAGTGAAGAACCGATCAGGTTTTTATCCTTTAGCCCTCTTCGTATCACTAATGACTTATTGTAACAATCCAGTGCGCTATCAAGAAAGTTCATTTTGTAATAGGCAATCCCGATATCGTTCCAGGCCTGCGCAATCCATTTTTTATTATTTATTTTTTTTGCGAGTGTAAGTTCGTCCATGGCGTATTTTCGGGAAAGCGAATAATCGCTTTGAGAATACAACCAGTTAAGGTCGCTGTAAGCCTGTAGTTTTATTGTGTCGGCAGTATTGGAGGTGATCACATTCTTTAATGAGTCGATCTCCCGGTTTTGTGCAGGTACAAAAAACGGGTAGCATAGCAACATTAAAAACAGGAGTCGGCAACGCATGGACTTAAAAGTACAGCGTTTTTAGGGTCACTCTTTCGTTTGAGTAAGATATACGAAATTTAGGAGGAAAGTTTGAGTGGAGCCGACGCAATATTGTCAGTTCGAGTGGAGTCGAGACAATGCCGTAATACGTCTCGACGTGACATTCCGTTTTTAAGCCAAAGGCACTTCTATCACAACTGTAGTTCCCTGCCCGGGAGTTGTGTCAAAATCCACGTGGCCGTTCAGGAATTCAACTCGCGAAATGATATTTTTCAAACCAATTCCTTCTGCCTGGTTGATTTTTGCTTTGTCGAAACCAACTCCATTATCTTCAATCATAATGGTAAGCTCATTTTCGTGGCGAATGAGCTGCATACTAATAGAATTGGCCTTCGCATGTTTGATGATATTGGAAACCACTTCCTGGATAACCCTGTACAGAACTGTTTCTACCGTATTATCCAAACGTTCTTCCATACCAATAATCTGCAAATCGATCTTTAAATTTGGAACGGTTCCTATCTTGGTAATGAATTCACGTACCGCACTTGCCAAACCAAGTTTGATGAGTGTATTGGGCATCATGTTGTGTGATACAGTTCGTACTTCTTTTACCGAATCGTTAACCAGGTCGAGTGCATTGGTAAGCAATGAAGATTGCTCAGGGTTTTCCAGTTTCAATTTGGCTTCCAGCCCGCTCAGGTTGAGTTTGGCCGCCGATAAAATTTGTCCTACACCATCATGAAGGTCCTGTGCAATTCTTCTGCGTTCCTTTTCTTCTGCTTCGATAACGGCTTTCGAACGAATCTCTTTCTGGTTAGCAATCTCAGCATCCAGGCGTGCTTTTTCTTTTATCTTTTTACGTGAAACGATAAAGTAGGCGAGGGCAATGGTGAGAAGAAGCAATATGCACAATGCAAGGATAAATGTGTCACGACGTTTGGTGGCATTTTCTTTAGCTACTAATTCTGCGTTTTGCTTTGCAATTTCCAGGTCTTTTTTCTCGGTTTCGTATTTGGTTTGCATTTCGGCAAACTTCTCCACGTTGGTTTCGTTATAGATAGAATCTTTATAATTGGTAAAAAGCTGGTAATATTTCAGGCATTCTGTCAAATTGTTTTTCCCTTCGTAAGCCTCTGCCAACTTACCATAAGCCTGTTTCAGGTTCAGGAAATTGTTGGCCGCTTTAAAGATTTCTGCAGCATTTTTTAAATACTCAATGCTTTTGTCCCAGTTTTTTCTTTGCTTATGCACTTCACCAATGTTCAGGTACGAAAGTCCCATTCCATAAGTATCTTGTAACATTTCACGGTTCTTCAACCCTTTTTCGTAAAAGAAAAGTGCTTTGTCCAGGTCTTGTTTCTCGGTATAGATCCTGCCGATATTGTTGTAGGCAACTCCAAGGTTATACAATGCATTGTTGGCAACAAGAATTTTTTCGGCTTCAAGGAAATAATACAAGGCAGAGTCGAGCTGGTATTCGTTTACTACTTTATCGTTCACAACCCCGGTTTCAAATTTTAATCCTCCTAAATTCACGAGTATATTTCCTTCGATGACCTGGGCTTTTGCTTTTCGGGCTAAAGCCAAACCTTTCTTGAAAAAGATCTCAGCTGATTTGTTTTGCTCCAGTTCGTAATACAGGTTCCCGATGTTGCCAAGGATATTTGCCTGTTTCGTTTCGTCGCCTATCTGCTCGAATATTTTCAGCGATTTGAAATTGATATCAATTGCTTCCTTGAATTTGCTCTGGCGCATCAATACAGTAGCAATGTTTGCATAAACACCAGCAACTTTTACTTCCTGGTTTAATTCTTTGCGTAGAGCGAGTGCTTTGTTATAATGAATAAGTGCGGTATCGTAGCTGGTTTTTCGGTTATAAATATTCCCGATATCACTTTCTGACTGTGCAATGTCTGCTTTACGGTTTGTTTTAGTAGAAAGCTCCAGCTCTTTATTGGCGTACTCCAGAGCTTTATTGATATCACTTCCCATCAGCTCCCAGCTGATGTCGCCATACAGCTTTATTTTAACGGTATCGTGAAGTCCCGGTTTCTGGCTTACCTTGATAAGACTATCAGTAAGACTGTTTTGAGAAAATGAAGGTGCAGGCAATAAAAGAAATGCAATGATCCCTATTATCCAAAAATTACCTTTATGAAGCCTGGTTTTCAAAACGTCGGTAAAGGTATAAATTTCCTGCAGGCTGTCAAATGCCTGTAGTTTGAAATCTTAATTTACCGGCCTTAACGGAACCTCAATAACTACAGTTGTTCCTTGGCCCGGAGTAGTATCAAAATCCACCTGGCCGTTCAGGAATTCAACCCTTGAAATAATATTTTTTAAACCAATACCTTCTGCCTGGGCAATTTTGGCTTTGTCGAAACCAATGCCGTTGTCTTCAATCATAATGGTAAGGTCGTCTTCGTGGCGAATCAATTGCATACTGATGACATTGGCCTTTGCATGCTTTATAATATTTGAAACTACCTCCTGGATCACACGGTATAGTACTGTTTCAATAGTGTTTTCGAGGCGTTCTTCCATTCCCAGGATCTGGAGGTCGATTTTCAGGTTGGGAACAGTACCGATCTTTGTAATAAATTCGCGCACAGCGCTTGCCAAACCAAGTTTAATAAGTGTATTAGGCATCATATTATGTGAAACCGTACGCACTTCTTTTACTGAGTCGTTCACAAGGTCGAGTGCATTTGCTAATAGAGCTTTTTGTTCATCATTTTCGGGCTTTAACTTTGATTCGAGCCCGCTCAGGTTCAACTTAGCAGCAGACAAAATTTGCCCTACACCATCATGCAGATCCTGCGCAATACGCCTGCGTTCCTTTTCTTCTGCTTCAATAACTGCTTTGGAACGTAGGTCTTTTTGAGTTGCAATCTCAGCATCAAGGCGTGCTTTTTCCTTTATTTTATTGCGCGAGTACACAAAATAACCTAATGCAATACCCAGAACAAGTAAAGAGGCGAGTGCAATGATCAATGTATCGCGGCGTTTGGTAGCATTCTCTTTGGCTTCCAGCTCGGCAGTTTGTTTGGCTATTTCCAGGTCTTTCTTTTCCGTATCATATTTGGTTTGCATATCTGCGATCACCTTTGTTTTCTCGTCGCTGAAAATACTGTCACGTAAAGTTGTTTCTTTTGCAAGATATTTTGTAACCGAATCCAGGATTCCTAACCTGGAATAAACCAGTGCATAATTGTGGTAAGCGTCGGCCAGATCTTCTTTCATTTCCATTTTTATTGCCATGGAGATTGCTGTATCCAAATGAATTTTAGCAATTGATGTTTTGTCTTTTTCCAGCCAGCATAATCCAAGACTGACCTGTGTGGCACACAATCCTCTGTCGTCCTGCACACTTATATGTTCATTTCTTGCTTTTATAAGATACCCGAGAGCTTCATCGGGTTTGTCCATTTCAAGATAAACACCCCCAACATTATTATAAATGTGTCCCAGCGCCCAGTGATTTTGATGTTTTTTGAAAATGGTTTCAGCTTTGATCATGTAGTAGATCATACTGTCCTTGTTTGTTTCCAGGTAATTAAGCGCAAGATT
>DASWXS010000209.1:0-5421 GCA_036405375.1 Bacteroidia bacterium | reverse complement strand
TAAAAGATGGATCCCTATGGGATACAATCGGGGTGAAAGACGGACTGATAGGAAACGTGTGTGAAAAAATTATTATTGACGGAGACAGGTGCTGGGTAAGCTCCAATAAAGGATTGAGCTGTGTTACCTATTCGGGCTTTAAAAAGTATGATATAGTAAACTACCACCTTAAAGACCTTGGCACGCCTTCTCTTATCCAGGATTACTTTATAAAAGACAGTGTTCTTTATTTTGCTTCAGGTTGTATGGTTTATACATATCCGTTAAAAGAACAACGGCTTCACCCCGTTCCCTTTTATGTATACAAACTGGAAGTAAATGGTAAAATGGTTCCAATTAAAAATAACCTTGAGTTTGGCTACGAGGAATCGAATATCCGGGTTCATTTTGGAGCTTTATATTATAATTTAAGCGGAGTTGTAAAATACCGTTATAAATTGCTCCCCAATGATGCTGCATGGACCTATACCACAGAAAGCTCGGTATTGTTTCCCTCTTTGTCTCCCGGTTCTTATTCGCTTTTGTTGCAGGCTCAAAGAAATGATGGAAGCTGGATAGAATGTAAGGACGTTGTAAATTTCAGCATTCAAAAACCTTTCTGGTTGCAGTGGTGGTGTTTGAGCTTGTTTGTAGTATTAGGAGTAAGTATGGTAACAGGTATTTCTTACTTCTTTTACAGTAGAAAACTGAGGAGGGAACTGATCCAAACCAAGATAAGAACCAGGTTGTATAGCCTTGAAATGCGTGCGGTTAAAGCACAGATGAACCCTCATTTTATTTTCAACTCCCTCAATTCGATCCAGCATTTTATTCTTGCTGAAGAAAACGAAAATGCATACAAGTACTTGTCTAAATTTTCCAAGTTGGTGAGGAAGCTGATTGAAAGTAACCAAAGCGAAAACCTGATGCTGGAAACTGAAGTGGAAATACTGACCAAATACCTGGAGATCGAATCCATGCGGTTTAAAGACGCATTTACTTATGAAGTGAAGGTTGATCCTTCTATTAATAGAATGAAAAAAATTCCGCATATGATGATCCAGCCCTTTGTAGAGAATGCTATATGGCATGGTTTATTGAACAAAAAAGGAGAGCGATCGCTGATCATACATTTTAGTCAGCTATCTGAAAATAGTATTGAATGTCGCATAGAAGACAATGGCATTGGAATTAATAAAGCAAAAGAAAGTATAAAAGGAAATGTAAAAGAAAAGTCGCTTGCATTGGATTTTATCCAGGAACGCCTTATGCTGTTCTCACGAACCATGGGGTTTTCTTTTAAATTATCTGTTCGCGATAAAAGTGATATTGATCCTTCGCAAACCGGAACCGAGGTGCTTATTACTTTACCATTAATGTGATCCGGTTCGTTGAAATCCGTTTGTAAGCATAGCAAATGTCCAAAAACAAAAATCCCCCTGATTGCTCAGGGGGATTTTTTATTCTTTATCGCTTATTGCCGGTTATTTTACCGCGTCAATAACAGCTTTGAACGCTTCAGGATGGTTCATTGCCAAATCAGCTAATACTTTACGATTAAGATCGATGTTTTTAGCGTTTAGTTTACCAATGAATTCTGAATAGCTCATTCCGTGTTGACGAACACCAGCGTTGATACGTTGGATCCACAATGCGCGGAAATTACGTTTTTTGTTTTTTCTGTCGCGGTACGCGTACGTTAAACCTTTTTCCCATACGTTCTTCGCAATAGTCCAAACGTTTTTGCGGGCACCCCAGTAACCTTTTGTAAGGTTAAGGACCTTTTTTCTGCGGGCTCTTGAAGCCACATGATTGACTGATCTAGGCATTTCTTGTTTTTTTACTGATTCTCAGCGTCCTTTTTATCGGTTCTTTTTAACTGAGTCTCAAGGGTTAAACTTTAATTCTCTTCCGGTTTTAATTCAAAATTATTTACCAATTGCAAGTAAAAATCTCACGTTTCCTAAGTCTCTGTCGTGAACGTAACCAGTTTTTTCCAAACCACGTTTACGGTCTTTCTTTTTCTTAGTTAAGATGTGATTTTTAAAAGCATGCTTTCTTTTGATCTTACCGGTTCCAGTTAATGCGAAACGTTTTTTCGCGCTGGAATTTGTTTTCATTTTTGGCATCTTTTCTCTTTTAAAAATTTGGACTGCGAAGATAGTACTAATTTGTTAACTGGCAAACAATATATCAAAGAATAATTAGCGAAATATCATGTCGAGCGAAGTCGGGACTTGTGGGGAATGTTCTCGACTGCGCTTGAACTGACATCTGTTGCTAAATTACTCCTGAAAAGCAGAAAAGCGGGCTTCGGCCCGCTTTTTCTAGTTCTTGAACATTCTGAGTATCTGCCCTAATTTCTCCTTTAATTCAGTTCTTGGAATGATCTTGTCTAAAAAGCCATGCTCCAATACAAATTCAGCCGTCTGGAAACCCTTTGGAAGGTCTTTCCCTATTGTTTCCTTTACTACACGTGGTCCGGCAAAACCTATCAGTGAACCAGGTTCGGCAATGTTAAGATCGCCCAACATAGCGTAAGATGCCGTTACACCACCGGTAGTTGGATCGGTAAGTAATGAAATATACGGAATACCTGCTTTTGCCAGTAAAGACAATTTGGCTGATGTTTTAGCCATTTGCATTAATGAAAAGGCAGCTTCCATCATCCTTGCCCCGCCTGATTTTGAAATAACCAACAATGGAGTGTTTGTTTTCAACGAGTAATCAATAGCCCTGGAGATTTTTTCTCCAACAACGGATCCCATTGAACCACCAATAAAGTTAAAATCCATACAACAGATCACCAGGTCGTGCCCGTTCACTTTGCCGTGAGCAGAACGCAATGCGTCATTTAAACCTGTTTTTTTGATGCTGTCCCTCAAACGGTCGGTATATTTTTTTGTGTCGCTGAATTGTAAAGGATCGCCGCTGATAAGGTTTTCATCTAATTCAGTAAATACATTGTCGTCGAAGATAATTTCAAAATACTCCGAAGAACCAATACGCTCATGATAACCGCAGTCAGGACAAACATATTTGTTCTTTACATGATCTGTAGAGGTACTTATTTTTTTACATGAAGGACACTTGTACCACAACCCCTCCGGTGTTTCTTTCTTCTCTTTGGTACTTGTTGTAATTCCTTCTTTTATACGTTTAAACCAACCCATCTTTTAAATTTTGAATTTTAAATTTCAAATGTTGAATTAATTCAGCATTCAAAATTCAACATTTATCATTACGCTACAGTAATCGTTTTGTCCAAATACACATCCTGAATAGTATTCAATAACTGAACACCTTCGTTCAATGGTTTCTGGAATGCTTTACGGCCGGAGATCAATCCTTGTCCGCCACCTCTTTTGTTTACTACAGCTGTTGTTACTGCTTCCGCCAAATCAGAAGCACCTTTACTTTCTCCACCACTATTGATCAAACCAATACGTCCCATGTAGCAGTTTGCAACCTGGTAACGGCAAAGATCAATAGGATGTTCAGTAGTTAATTCAGAATATACTTTTGGATGCGTTTTCCCAAAATTCAATGCAGTGTAACCACCATTTTTGTCCGACATTTTTTGTTTGATGATATCCGCCTGGATAGTAACTCCCAGGTGGTTTGCCTGTGACGAAAGATCTACCGCAGTATGATAATCAACTCCATCTTTTTTGAAACCAGAGTTACGTGTGTAGCACCATAAAATGGTAGCCATTCCCAGTTCATGAGCTCTTTCAAAAGCCTGTGCAACTTCAATGATCTGGCGCCCTGATTCAGGAGAGCCAAAATAAATAGTTGCTCCAACAGCTACCGCTCCCATGTTCCATGCATCTTCAACAGAACCGAACATGATCTGGTCAAATTTATTGGGATATGACAAAAATTCGTTGTGATTGATTTTCACTACAAATGGAATTTTGTGAGCGTATTTTCTTGCTACAGAAGCCAAAACACCGTAGGTAGAAGCAACGGCATTACAGCCACCTTCAACCGCAAGTTTCACAATATTTTCAGGATCAAAATAAATAGGATTTGGAGCAAAAGAAGCACCGGCACTATGCTCGATACCCTGGTCAACCGGAAGGATACTCATGTAACCTGTTCCTGCCAAACGACCTGTATTATACAATTGATGAAGACTTCTCAAAACCTGTGGGTTTCTGTTAGATCCCATAAAACTATGGTCGATAAAACCATTAGATGTTACATGGATCTGGTCTTTGGTAATTCCTTTGCAGGTATGGTTTAATAAACTGTCTGCCTGAGCACCCAAAAGTTCTGTTATTTTCGACATAATTGTTTTTAAATTTTAGGCTGCAAAGGTAAAAAAAAAATTAAAACGTCATTAGAAAGGCTAATTTAAGATTGTTTGGTGTATTTTATTGTAAAACAGGTTTTTACGAGTTAGTGAAGTGATTTTTTAGATTCTTTATTTACCTCAATTTGTTTCGGGTTTAGTTTTGTTTTTTATATTTACCCTAATTAAAACCTGTATGAATTTTATTTTGTGCGTTCCCCTTTTTCTCCTTGGTATTTTATGCCCGTTTGTCATCCCAGGACATGAATTAAAAACAGAAGACTTAATTCAGGGGGCATATCCTGATCATCAAAACCACAAGCCATTAATTCTGAAAGGGAAAGAAGCTGAATTGTTAAAAAACAAATCCGCAGGCATTGGAATGTCGTATGTATTGAACAGATGTGTTAATGGTGGTAACAGTCCGGAAAAGGAATGGGGCCATGGAACAAAATTAAAGTTCATTAAATAAACAGATCGCCTATGCGTGTTGCCGTTATTGACCTGGGTACAAACACATTTAACCTGCTGATCGCTGAGATCACAGAGGAAGGGATATTTAAAAAAATCTTCTCCGACCGGATTCCCGTTAAACTTGGGGAAGGTTCCATCAATAGTGGGTATATTTCGCCCGCACCTTTCCAACGGGGAATAGATTCTTTACTCCACTATAAAAAACTGATCGATAAAAATAAAGTGACCGCCGTAAAGGCTTTTGCAACCTCTGCGATCAGGAGCGCATCGAATGGCCCTGATTTTATAAGGTTGGCGCAGGAAGTGGCAGGAATACATGTAGCAACCATTGATGGTGAGCGTGAAGCGGAGCTCATTTACAAAGGTGTTTCTACGGGTGTTGAACTGGGTAAAACACCATCCCTGATGATGGATATTGGCGGTGGCAGTACAGAATTTATAATTTGTGATGGTTTTAATGTGTTCTGGAAAAAGAGCTTCCTGTTGGGCGCAGCACGGCTTCTCGAAAAATTCAAGCCTGAAGATCCAATTCATATGGAAACCATCAGCCAGATCAATAATTATTTTTCAGAATCGTTACAGGAGCTTGCTGATGCCATTCAGAAGTATAAGCCTGTCCAGTTAATTGGTTCTTCCGGCGCCTTTGATAGCTTTGTTGATCTTATTGCGGC
>DASWXS010000208.1:0-2311 GCA_036405375.1 Bacteroidia bacterium | reverse complement strand
ATGAAAAGGTTGATCATTTCGAACTGTTATTACCTCTGATCAATCAAACTGTGAAGAAGATCAAAAAAACAGATCCTTCGGAAGCTCAAACAGGACCGGCTATTCGTGGTGATAAAAGCACGATAGACACTCATCTGAAGCTCCTTGAAAAATACCCGACAGAAAAAAAATTATACGCTTTATTTACACAAAGCATTTCAGCAAAAAAGAATGGAAAACTTTAAAACCAAACTTACCCGCGTCACCACTTTTATTTTTGACATGGATGGCGTTTTAACCAACGGTAAAATATGGGTAATGCCCGGGCACGACCCTATCAGAAATCTGAACAGCAAAGATGGGTACGCTTTTCAGCTGGCAGCAAAAAAAGGGTACAAGATATTTTTATTGTCAGGCGGAAATTCTGTAGCCGTGAAAGAAATATTACTGAGAGCAGGGTTCACAAACATTTATATGAGCCAGCACGATAAAGACGCCTGTTATGAGAATATCCTGAAAGAATACGGATTAAAACACGAAGAGGTATTATATATGGGCGATGATCTTCCCGATCATTGCGTAATGAAGAAGGTAGGAGTAGCAACCTGCCCTGCTGATGCGGCTTCCGAAATAAAAGACATCTGTATTTATATTTCGCGTAAAAACGGGGGCGACGGTTGTGCCAGGGATATTGTAGAACAAGTAATGCGTGTAAATGGCCATTGGGAAATAGGAAACTGGTAAGCGTACTTTTACCGGCTCAAAATTCTATTATCTTTGTCTTTAGTGAACCAGACGAAAACCATACTTCAAAATCCATTGGTGGCCTTCTTAAAACTTATCCGTTTTGAGAACATTCTGATCATTATTATTACACAATACCTCATCAGGTACTGCGTAATTGACAGCTTGCTGTTTTATAAAAATGAGTTCTATTATCAAAAACTTTACCTCCAGCTTTCAGGGCTAACTTTTTTTCTTCTCACCTTAAGCACTTCGCTCATAGCTGCAGCAGGATATATCATCAACGATTATTTTGACATTAAAACCGATAAGATTAACCACCCCGAAACGGTAGTGCTCGACCGTACTATTAAACGCCGCTGGGCAATGGTTATTCATATTATATTTAACGCCCTGGGAATTCTTATCGGCATGTATGTAGCTTATAAAGCGGGCAACATAAAACTATCACTGATTCATGTGCTTACCGCAGGATTATTGTGGTATTATTCCACTACATTCAAAAAACAATTATTGATAGGCAATATTATTGTTTCATTTTTAAGCGCCATGGTACCATTAACTGTGATGCTATTTGATATTCCTAAAGTGATAGAACTTTATACCGAATTGTTGCCTGATGCAGAACTTAACTTTACTACCATGTATAAATTCGTGCTTGCATTCAGCGGTTTTGCATTTCTTTCTTCCCTGATCAGGGAAATTATAAAAGACATGGAAGATGTAGCCGGAGATGAAGAGACAGGCTGCAATACAGTGCCTATTGCCTGGGGAATGCGTACGGCAAAAGCTATTGTGATCGGATTGATTTCCAATATGGTACTTATACTTTTGTTTATTCTTTACAGCCTTTACGGGCCGGGCGAAAAACTACCAACCTTCTATATTATTCTTGGCATTATTTTCCCATTGATATTTTTAATATCGAAAATATACAGGGCACAGAGTTCTAAAGATTTTCACCAGGCAAGCATCTTTATAAAAATAATAATGCTGTCGGGCGTATGTTTTTCGTTCATTATTTATTACCTTGCCAACAATGCAGCATATTGAAGAAACATTAAAACAATTCCCATATCAGTTGATCTTGGGTTCCAATTCGCCTCGCCGCCAGGAATTATTAAAAAGCCTTGGCTTCAATTTTTTCATTAAACCTATAAATGTTGACGAAACATACCCGGCTGATCTTATAGGAAGTGAAATTCCTGTTTACCTCGCTGAGAAAAAAGCGGATGAATTTCCTGAAGAATTAAAAGAGGATGATCTTTTAATCACCGCTGATACCATTGTTTGGGTTGATGGTAAAGTATTGAACAAACCTGCAAAATATGATGAAGCGGTAAAAATGCTGGAGACTTTGTCAGGTAAAATGCACGAGGTGTATACCGGTGTATGTTTAAAATCGGGAACGAAGCAAACTACCTTTTTTGACTCAACAAAAGTATATTTCAAAAAGCTGAAGAAAGAAGAGATCGAATACTATGTGCATAATTTCAATGTATACGACAAAGCAGGCGGATATGGCGTGCAGGACTGGATCGGTTACATTGGTATTGACAAGATCGAAGGCAGCTTTTATAATGTAATG
>DASWXS010000207.1:0-1584 GCA_036405375.1 Bacteroidia bacterium | reverse complement strand
CATAAGAATTGGATAAGCTTTCAATCGATGTATGCACCGCTAAGGGAAAATACATCAAAATATATAGATGAGTATGCACACAACATTCCTATTAATAATGCGGCAATATGTATGAGCAACTGCTTAGCAGTAATTGCTTTTTTCCATTTCAATATAATTCCTAACAAGAGCCAGATAGCAAGACCGAAAAACACATAGTAAACCGCTACCCACACAAAGAGGTCCCGTACGGAAGTCCAGTAAAACTTAGCACAGATCAATATGAGTATGGTCCAGGCTAAAGGTCCCCAGCTTAAAACAGAAAATAATATTTTAAAAAATCGAGGCATGTTTTTAGTAATTAAAGTTGAACTACGATTCCATTTTTAAAATTTACTGAATCTTTCCATTTCCCCTTTTCATCATATTTTCTCCAGCAACCTTCTTTTTTATTGTCAATATAAAAACCATCTTCAACCCACAATAGTTCTGTTTTATCAGTAGTGTCGTTTGTTACAGTCCTCGTAATAATCCAGTGTCCCTGTTTGTTTCCCTTATGATCAATTATATTAACCGTATCTTTTATTCCGGGCGTTAGCTCAAACGAGCTGGGATAATTTACATCAGTTGCCTCAGCAGGAATGTCATTACAGGAAATAATGAGTATTGAAGCAACAAATAATATATATCGCAGCAGTTTCATAATTCATTTTTAAATTACTTCCACGTTTCTTCCCAATGTTTTAAACCTATCGCCATTAGCCTGTACTACAGTAATAGTGATATGGCCTGTTTTACTAAGGTTAATATCTCTCACTGTTCCTGATTTACCTTTGTGTGTACCACCTGTTACCTTGCATTGAGCACCATCAACAAGTTTGGGTTCTTTTTTTTCGTTAACTACTTTTTCAGACATGAGATATTCGTTAATGATTTCTATTCGAAGATAGTTTACTTTTTGCAGACAAAAAAAGGTTGCCTCACGACAACTCTTTTATTATTTGCCAAAATCAGTCTTGATTCTTGGCTCTTACATCTTAATATCTAACTTACTTCATCCTTATCTCATGTCCCAACTTATCTTTCTTGGTTTTCAGGTAATTTTCGTTGTGGGGGTTAGAAGCAATTTCGATAGGAACGTTTTCTACTATCTCCAATCCATAACCAATAAGACCCGCACGTTTCACCGGATTATTACTCATCAAACGCATTTTGGAAACACCCAGATCGCGTAGCATTTGCGCACCTACCCCGTAATCGCGTTCATCGGGTTTAAATCCAAGCTCCAGGTTTGCTTCAACAGTATCTTTACCCTGTTCCTGCAACCGGTATGCTTTTAATTTGTTCAGCAATCCTATTCCGCGTCCTTCCTGGTTCATGTATAAGATCACTCCTTTTCCTTCTTTCTCCACCATTTCCATAGCGGCGTGTAACTGAGGACCGCAATCGCAACGGCATGATCCGAAAATATCACCGGTAACACAGGACGAATGCACACGAACCAAAATAGGTTCATCTTTTTTCCATTCTCCTTTTATCAGTGCCATATGTTCAGAACCATCGATAGTGTTTTTGTATGCCACCAATTCAAAATTTCCAAACGCT
>DASWXS010000206.1:0-4018 GCA_036405375.1 Bacteroidia bacterium | reverse complement strand
AACCGGTATTTCTACTTTGGAGCTCATTTCGGGGCGCAAAGTTAGAACTATTTACGGTTTTTAAACTGATTTTCGATGAATACTTTTAACACAGAGTCCACTGAGACAAAAGAGTTTCACAGAGCTTATATAATTATAGTTATTGTTAAAAACAAACATCTCTGTGCAACTTACTAAACTCTGCGTACTCTGTGTTAAAAAACAGCTTTTTTACTACCTTTACCCAAAATAATACATCATGCGTTACAATAAGATCGACAACAAACTTTATATAGAGAACCGCAAGAATTTTGCAAAACACCTGAAACCGGGTTCGATTGCGATTTTCACTTCTAACGATATTTTACCTACGAATGCCGATGGATCTATGGGTTTTCGTCAAAACGCCGATCTTTTGTATTTAACAGGTATTGACCAGGAAGATACTATGCTGTTCATCTTTCCGGATGTTAAAGATGGCAAGCACAAAGAAGTATTATTTATTAAGGAAACCAGCGAGCTGATTGCGATCTGGGAAGGTGTAAAATTTACCAAAGAACAGGCGAAAGATATCAGTGGTATTGATCACATTTATTGGACAAGTGAATTTGATAAGATACTTACCATGTTCATTTTCCAGGCAGAACATATTTACCTGAACAGTAACGAACACACGCGCAGGTATATTGATACGGAAACCCAGGAAAACCGCCTGGCAAAAAAGATAAAGGAAAAATATGCATTGCATAAAATTGAGCGCAGTGCTCCAATCATGCACCGCATCCGTTCGGTAAAAAACCCGATAGAAGTACAGTTGATCCAGCATGCCTGTAACATTACTGAAAAAGGATTCAGAAGATTATTGCCTTTTGTTAAACCAGGAGTAATGGAGTTTGAGATCGAGGCAGAATTAATGCACGAATTCCTGATCAATAAGAGCCGCGGCTTTGCTTACGGACCAATTATTGCGAGCGGTTACGACTCGTGCGTATTACACTATGTAGAAAACAACAAAGCATGTAAGGATGGCGATGTATTGTTATTGGATGTTGCCGCCGAATATGCAAACTATGCAAGCGATTTAACACGTGTATTGCCTGTTAACGGAAGGTTTACACAACGTCAGAAAGATGTTTACAATGCTGTATTGCGCGTTCACAAAGCTGCTGCAAAAATGCTTACTGTGGGACAAACTTTTGAAAAATACAACGTTGCAGTTGGCGAATTGATGACGGAAGAATTATTACAACTTGGCTTATTAAAATCCGACGAAGTAAAAAATCAAAAAGCATCGTGGCCGGCGTATAAAAAATACTTCATGCACGGAACCTCACACTTCTTAGGTTTGGATGTGCACGATGTAGGTTTCTTCTACGAGCCAATGCAGGCAGGAAATGTATTTACAGTAGAACCCGGAATTTATATCCGTGAAGAGAATATTGGAATCCGTATTGAGAACAATTTCCTGGTAACGGAAAAAGGTGCGCCGGTTGACCTGATGGCGAACATTCCTATTGAAGCAGAGGAGATCGAAGAACTAATGAACGTTGCAATCCTGAAATAACCTTTAATTTTATATGCTGTTTCTTACCCTGGGCATTCTGTGCAATGTCATTCTATTAATTGTTCTTAAATCATTCAATAAATTCGGAATTCCTTCCCTGCAGGGAATTGTTGTAAATTATTTTGTAGCCGGTACAACTGCCCTGTTCTTTGTTGGTGAACCTTATACTTTACCGGAAGTAGTACACGCTGATTTTTTTCCGATCAGCCTGTTGCTGGGAGCTTTATTCATTTCTATTTTTTACCTGATCTCGCTGACTGCACAAAAAATAAATATTGCCGTTGCATCCGTTGCAAATAAAATGAGCGTGGTAATGCCGGTGATCATTGCATTTATGTTTTATGGCGACCAGGTAACTATATTGAAAATTGTGGGTATTATCCTGGCGCTTTCGTCAGTTTACCTTACTACTAAACCAAGTGGAAGCACTGAAAAAAAATCAGGATCACTGCTATTTTTACCTATAGCCGTTTTTATAGGAAGCGGTATTATTGATTCCCTTATCAATTATGCAAACAAACGATTGATCCATACTCCGAAAGAAGATGCACTGTTTACCGGTTTTGGTTTTTACATAGCTGGATGTATTGGCATTTTGTGGTTACTCTATATGATCGCTTTCAAAAAAGAGAAGTTTGTTTGGAAAAGTATTATTGGCGGAATTGTATTAGGAGTTCCCAATTTCTTCAGTATTTATTTTATCCTGAAGGCATTGAGTTGCGGTGTATTTGAAAGCTCACAGCTCTACCCTATTGCTAATGTTTTCATTGTGATTCTTTCTTCACTGGCAGGTGTCGTTTTATTTAAAGAGAAATTAAGTAAAGTAAACGCAATCGGAATTTTGTTATCTGTAGTAGCAATTGGTTTGATTGCAATAAAATTTAGCTGATCAAATTAATTTGCTTTTCTCCGACACATATTTCACTATAGAAAAACCTTGCGAAGGAATTTTCCGCGACAGGGGAAGTAAGTTCATTGGATTTGCTTTCCCGGTAAAAACAGAAAGTGAAATAAAAGAACTATTACAAAAACTTCGTAAAGAACATCCAGGTGCCAATCATCATTGTTATGCCTATCGCCTGGGTTCCGACAAGCAAAACTATAGGGCAAACGATGATGGAGAGCCCGCAGGTACCGGGGGAAAACCAATCTACGGGCAAATTCAAAGCAAAGACCTTACGGATATTTTGATTGTGGTAGTTCGATATTTCGGAGGAACATTATTAGGAGTACCGGGATTGATAAATGCATATAAAAATGGAGCTATTGAAGCATTGAATGTTGCAACGATAATTGAAAAACACATCACCTTTATTTATACAGTAGAATTCTCATTCGAACGAATGAACGATATCATGCGCATTCTGAAAGAAAATAATTGTAAAGTAATTAAACAGGATTACAATGAGCTTAACAGTATAGAATTCTCGGTTAGAAAGCAGGCTTCTGATAAACTGGAGCAACAGCTTACCGCATTGTTTGATGTGAAATATAAATACCTGAGAACGGAGTAATAAAAAACTTTTACTTCTGGGGTACAAAAACTCTACGTTTATGTCACATCGAGCGAAGTCGAGATGTCGACAGTTTGTTCTCGACTTCGCTCGAACTGACACTATCTTTTACAAAAAAAGCACTAAGTATTGCTTAGTGCTTTTCAAATCTTAGTGGTAAACCTTTATTGCATTACCTCCACCAGCTTATTATAAAGATCCTCTCCTCTTAAATTCTTTCCAATAATCTTCCCATCCTTATCAATTAAAATATTCTGAGGAATACTTCTGATACCGAACTTCTGCCCTACTTCATTACCCCAGCCTTTAAGGTCAGATACTTGTGTCCAGGTTAACTTATCTTTTTCTACTGCCTTTAACCATTTGTCTTTGCTTTGATCGAATGAAACTCCCAATATATCAAAACCCTTGTCCTTAAATGCATTGTATGCTTTAACAACATTCGGGTTCTCGGCACGACAAGGACCGCACCAGCTCGCCCAGAAATCGATCAATACTACTTTTCCCTTAAATTCAGAAATGCTTACCGGTTTTCCATTCACATCGTTTTGCGAAAAATCCATAATCTGGTAGCCAATGCTTGAACCTTTTGTGGTTGCAATAAGGTCCGAAACCAGCTTTCCGAATTTGCTTTTCTTAACCTCCGGGGTCAAAACATCATAATCTTTTTGTATCGACTCCAGGTTTGGTTCTTCCTGGTTAGCTGCCCAGATCATATATGCCGAAACAACAGATCCGGGATGAGTTGACACAAATTCACTATTCTTCTTAAGTTGGTCTGCCATAACAATGGCAAAATCATCCTGCATCTTCTTCATGGTAGCTTCATCACCTTTTTGCTGTGCCTTTTGAAACTCCATTTCCAGTTCGTTCTTTTTAGCGTCGAACGTTTTCAGCATGGTTCTGTATTCGGTATATTCTTTTTGCGCATTTCCACCGGTAACCTCTGCGTCCTGTAATT
>DASWXS010000205.1:0-10026 GCA_036405375.1 Bacteroidia bacterium | reverse complement strand
TTGAATTATGAATTAAAAATGTTGAATTAAGCTCCCACTAAGGATTTATAGTCTGCAACATTTAAAAGAGCAGCTACATCTCCTGTGTCTTCTATTGTGCAACGGATCATCCAGCCATCTCCGTATGGATCGGTGTTTACCAGCTCAGGGTTAGCGTCGATCTTTGAGTTTACCTCCAGAACTTTACCTTTAACTGGCATAAAAAGATCAGAAACAGTTTTAACAGCTTCTACCGATCCAAATACTGCCTCTTTTTCTACCACTTCACCCACCGTATTTACATCTACATAAACGATATCACCCAATTCTTTTTGAGCAAAATCAGTAATTCCGATTACCGCTTCGTTACCTTCAATACGGATCCACTCGTGATCTTTTGTATACTTTAAATTATCTGGAAAATTCATAGAAATTGATTTTAAAAATTTTTAGGCAAATATAGGGATTTTTGGATGCGAAGGCCTTGATTTACGCACATGTTTTAAATAATTTTGGTATCTACAGCCCCTTGTTTACAACTACCTGTAATTAACGGTGTTTTGTTGCGTTATAGGGGTAATTTTACACCATGATCAGATCAACATTTTTAAGCATACTCCTTATTTGTTTAGTTGTTTTGGCGAAAGCCCAACCCAAGTTGGAATACTACGACGAAGACAAAAAATCAATTAAATCGGAGCAGAATTTTCTGAAAGGAACCCCTCACGGAAAAACCATTACTTACTTTAAGAATGGAAAAACCTCTAAAGTGGGTTGGTATAAATACGGAAAACAGGACAGCACCTGGAAATATTATTATGAAGACGGAAAATTAAAAGCCGAAGAACGTTTTGCGCGTGGAATAAAGCGTGGACGCAACACCTATTTTTATAAAGATGGAAAACCTGCCCAGCAAACCTATTTTGATAACGATCGCCCGGATAGCACCTGGACCGCATGGTACGAGAACGGTCAGGTAAAAAGCCGGGAGTATTTTAACAAAGGAAACAGCGAAGGAACCTGGACCTATTACTTTGATAATGGTAAACTGCAAAGCGAAGGAACCTTTAAAGACAATGTGCAGGAAGGTTTATTTACCGCTTATTATAAAAATGGGCAAATACTGGAGCAGGGAAACTTTTGTAAAAACCGCCGCTGTGGAACCTGGAAAGAATTTTATGACAACGGAAATCCGCAGGCAGAAAAAAACTATAAAGATTCTACAACAGTGCTCCTGTGGAACATGTGGAATGAAAAAGGAAGCCAGATCATTACCAACGGTAAAGGAAAACTTACGCTTACTTATGATAACGGAATTGTAAAAGCGAACGGAAATTATGATGAAGGAATGCAAAACGGCGATTGGTTCTTTTTTCACCCCAATGGTGTAATGGATTACCAGGTAGTATATGTAAACAATAAACGCGAGGGTTTGTACATCAGCTATTTTGAGAATAAGAAAACAAAATCCAAAGGATTTTATAAAAACGATCTGAAAGAAGGACACTGGAATTTTTACAGGGAAAATGGCCAGCTTGAAATGGAGGGCGATTTTGCAAACGGTGTGCGTAATGGCCGATGGAAATACTACAATAAAGAAAACGGAAAAAAAGACGCAGAAGGGGATTTTGTAAATGATAAAGAAAGCGGTACCTGGGAGTATTGGTACATTGGCGGAGAAAAATGGAAGCAAGGCAACTATCAATCAGGGATAAAAACCGGGGTTTGGACTACCTGGTTTGAGAACGGGAAAAAACTCCAGGAAGGAGCATTTCTAAACAACAAGGAAAATGGCGAATGGTTGGCCTGGTACAACAACGGGCAGCTAAAGGATAAGGGAAGTTTTAAAGACGGTATTACTGTTGGCTTATGGCAAGGCTGGTTCATCAGCGGTAAAGAAAACTATAAAGGAGAGTTTGTAGATGGCAAAAGAAACGGAACCTGGGAATATTTCTACGAAAAAACAGGCAAGCCAAGAGAAGTTTCCAATTATGTATTAGGAATTAAACACGGAAAATGGAAGCAGTGGACAGAAGCCGGGTTTGTTGATAATGAAGGAAAGTACCGCAGAGGAAAACAACACGGTGAGTGGAAATATTACTTTGAAACCGGCGGTATAATGAAAGTACAAAACTTCAGTAAAGGAAGACTTTCAGGAAAAAGCATCAACTACAACCAAAACGGAACACTTCAAAGCATCACCAGCTTTAAGGTGGTAAGTCACGATAAAGTAAAAGGACAAAGAGGAGTAAAGGAAAACAGTGTTCCTCATGGTACCTGGATATTTTACGACAAGAATGGGGTAGAGATGAACCGTATAAAATACAAAGACGGGGTTAAACAATAGTTTGCGATACTATTGTATATTTACCGCGTGAACCGTACACTTAATATTACCACGTTCATTTTATGCTTTTGTGTAAGCCTTGTTTCGTTTGCGCAGGACAGCCTGAAGAATGCATACCTTAATGCTACGGATGATATCCAAAAAATCAAAAAAGGATTAGCCTATCTCGAAGACCTGAGATTTGAAGATCCTGATGCTGCTCTTGCTATTTGCGATTCACTTATTTTATTTGAGAACAGGAACAACTCTATTAAATATCGTGCACTCATATATGAGCACGCAGGAAGCGCCTGCTGGCAAAAGGGTGACCTGGACAAATCGACCGGCTATTACAAAAAATCATTTCTTTTTAATTACAAGAACAAAAACATTCCTGAATGCGCTTCTGCATTCAATAACATTGCCTACAACTGGTTCGAGCTTGGGAATTATACAGAAGCTTTGCGCTACCTGAACCTTGCTCTCCAGATAGGAAAAAAACTAAATGATGAAGACCTTCTGTCGATAACCAACACCTACATTGCACAGGTTAATGTGAAACTTAAGCAATATCAGCGGGGTATCAACGCATATAAACAAACGCTTCAATATTTTGAACGGGAAGGGAAAACCAGGAACCAGGCAATTGTATACAACAACATTGGAAATGTATATGTAGAACAGGATCTTTATGATTCGGCACTATTCTGGTTCAACAAATCATACGACCTCAACAAATCAGTAGGGAATGAAAAAGGAATGGCGCTCGCGCTTTCCAACAAAGGATTTGTGTACCTCGAACAAAAAAAGTATAAGCAGGCAGAAGACGACCTGCTAAATGCGTACAGAAAATACGATTCGCTCAACAGCGACATTTCATTGGTTTTGCTCTCCTCTAATTTAGCGCGACTGTATACTGAAACCAATAAAACGGATAAAGCAATCCAACATGCAGAGAAAGCAGAAAAATTGGGCGCTGATGTTGCCTCTTACGAACAACTCGTAAATGTATACAACAGCCTTGCGGGATTGCATGAGCGCAGAAAAGAATATGATAAAGCATTTCACTACGCCAGGCTTCAGTTACAGTTTTCCGACAGCCTTGCAAACGAAAATGCTCAGCGGATACAAAACGAATTTTCGACGCGTTTCGAAACACAATCGCTTAACGATAAAATAATATTACTGGATAATACCAATAAGCTAAAGGACGCAGAAATTGAAAAAAAGAAAGCAAGGCAAAATCTTTTTATTGCAACAGGAGTTGCGGCACTTATCATTATTATCCTCCTGTTTTATGTGCTGAGGTCTAAAAACAAAACACAAAAAGAGTTGGAGTCAAAAAACATTATTATCGAGAAAGCCCTACAGGAGCGTGGTGTTTTATTGAAAGAGATCCATCACCGTGTAAAAAACAACCTGCAGATCATTTCCAGCTTACTTAGTCTCCAGGGTGGTTATGGCGATTCTATCAGTACCGAAGAACTGGTGAAGCAAAGTGAGTCGCGAATCAAAAGCATGGCCCTGATCCACGAAAAACTTTACCAATCCGATAACCTGAAAGAAATAAACCTGTCAGATTACCTCGATTCGTTCATGGAGCAGCTGTCCAATCTCCTGTTCTTTAAAGAAAAAGGAATTTCATATGAGTTGAATGTGGAAAAAATAAACCTGGATATCGACAGAATAGTTCCGCTTGGTTTAATTATGAATGAGCTCATCACTAATTCAGTTAAGCATGCCTTTAAAGAAACAAAGAGCGGAAAGATTGAAATAAAAGGCAACACCAATAACGGAAACTTTATCATCTCTGTTACAGATAATGGAAAGGGCATGCCTGAAAAATTTGTATTGGAAAAAACAAACTCGTTGGGTATACGCCTCATCAGGGGGCTGGCAAACCAGATCAAAGCAAAAGTCGAAATCGCTTCTGTGCCGGGTAAAACAAGTTTTTCCCTTAGCATCCCACTTGCAGGATGACAGGCAAAATAGTAACGATAAGTTAATGTTTTTATCCGATTAATATTTTTTGGCAAGGTTTTTATGCTAACTTTGCCAAAGAAGTTGGATGGCACAAAGAAAAACCTCAATAGTTATTGTAGAAGACGAATTTTCTATCGCGTTGGATATTGAAATGCGTTTAAAGAAAATGGATTACAACATTATCGGTTCAACTGATAATGCTGATTCCGCATACGTGCTCGTTGAAGAAGAAAATCCTGACCTCGTGTTGATGGATATTAACCTCAAAGGCGAAAAAACGGGTATCGATGCTGCAAAGCACTTGTTCACTGAGCTCAATATCCCGGTCGTGTTCCTTACCGCTCAAAAAGACAGTAAAACGTTTAACGAAGCGCTCGAAGCGGAACCTTACGGATATATCCTGAAACCCTTCCAGGATCTCGATCTTAAAAATGCAATTGAACTTGCAATCAGGAAACATAATACTGACCTGGAAAAGAAAAAGGTTTTTGAGTTGGAGAAAAGTAAGATCAGTGGACAGATCGACAACATCATCAAGAACGAGAGTTTTTTTGTAAAAGATAAAACAGCCGTTCACCGACTTGACTTAAAAAATATTCTTTACCTGGAGGCGCTTGATAACTATACCCACATCTACACAACAGACGGAAGGTACACAGTACATGCATTTTTAAAAGACGTTACCGATAAGCTCCCGCAAAATAGTTTTATGCGCGTTCACCGCTCTTATGTAGTTGCCATAAACCAGATCCAGACTATTAAAGAAAACAATATCATTATCGGTAAAAACAACGTTCCGGTAAGCCGCAGCTACCGTCAGGCATTGTTAGAGAAAATCAATCTTTTATAGATTTTCACTCACAGGTTATTTGCATTCATTCACCCATTTTTAAGGTTCGTCTACAAAGTCATTGTATTCAGGAGTTATTTTATCTATAATTTCAATTTGCAAATAAGCGCTGTTGTTTATTTTAAGCAAGAACGAAATTAGAAACAAACACATCTGAATATGAAAAAACAATTCCTTTCCAAACTAGCCCTGGCTACACTGGCACTTACTTTTTGCGGCTATACTGCCAGCGCCCAGTTAGGCAACTTAAAGAACAAAGTAAAGAATGCAGCAAACAATGCTACAGGAAACAACAATTCAAGCAGTTCTTCCGGCAACAATACTTCTTCGAACGACCCGACTCCTGCTTCCACTACCAATAACTCATCATCAGGAAGCACTGCGGCTTCAGGTGATAATCTCAACTGGTATAAAGTAGACAAGAACACCACTGTTTTTAGTGCTGATTATGGTTTTGCTTCAACGAAAACTGCATTTAAGACCGGAGAAAACATTTATGTTCGTTTTGCTTTTCCAAAATCTGTTACGGATGCGTTTAACGAAAAATTCCCTAATCATCAAAAATCAACAGCTAAGTACAGTCTCGCTATTTCAAAAAACATTGATACAGACCCTATTATTATTGCTGGCGGAACATTTTCTGTTTATAATTATGAAAAAGTAAACATGATGGATTTTACCATTTCGGCAGATCCCAAAACATTTGATTCTTTCGATAAACTAGTAAACCAAAATAAAATATCTATGCGTTCGGCTGCTACAATGAGCGATGTTTCTATGAGTACGCAATGGGAAGCCTTAGCGCCAACCTTTACAAGTGATATGAAAGATTGGGAAATCTTTTTGATTTTTGCTCCCGGTGATGAAATCCTGGATGATAGAAAACCAGAGTTGGTTAATCAGGGTAAATTTTCTTTCACATACGATGCAAATGCATCTAACAGCAAATATGCGGAGTACATGAAACCTATTAAGCCGGTTGCTGATGAAGGCGTTACCAGCGATATGCACAAAAAATACATGAAGCAGGTTGTGTTTTCAAAAACTCCTATTGCTAAAACGCCATCTGAATCTGCTTTAACAAACACATTTAATTTAGGCGATGATATTTACTTCCGTGTATTTATGGAAAGATCATTCGTAAACGAATCAAATGCAATCGGATATTCTTTGGGAGGTACTCCTCAAAAGGGTGCTACCGCATATGAAGTTTTTATCGATGGAAAGCCACTTGTAGATATGCCCGGAACTAAAAACGACAGGGATGGATACGCGGAGAGTGAACATGATTATCCTACCACATTTACCAAAGGTATTTCACGTATGTGGGGAACAGCAGCTGATAAAGGGAAAGACTACAGCAAAATATTACTTGACTTCTATTACAATACAGCACTATTGTCTCCGGGGCCACATAAGGTTAAAGTAAGTAGTACGTATTATGTTCCGGCGAATGGTGCTACTCCTGACCAACAGTATCAAAAGGCATTTGGAAAAGAAAAGCTAATGGCTACAGGAGAGTTTACATTAAATGTAACTGAAGCGGGTAAAATAGCAGTGGGCAAAAAACTATGCAGTATGTCAGGTATTAAACAGGAAATAGAATATTTCAGTGCGAAAGCTCCGGGAAAAGTTCCGCAGGCTCCTGAATGGGTAAAGAAAAACCTTACTGAAAAAGGAACCAATGCAACATTAGTTAAAGTGGTGGAAGGAGATGAGTGGGCATACATTAAAAATGGCTTCGGTATTATTACACACCGGGAACTTTGGGGTAATGCTTTTCTCCTGGATAAAGAAACCGGACTTTACTACTCCAGGAGAATTAAATATACCCAGCAAAACATCAGTAGTGGTGGTAGTAGCTATGGAAGCACTGTTTGGGAATGGAACGACTATGATAATGTTGGGATAAGATTTCCAAAAGAGTGTTTAGGAAAATAACAGATTGAATAATTATAATTAATAAAACAAAAACATGAAAAACATCAGATTAGTATTAGCATCATTAGCACTGGCAATAACTGTTATTTCCTGCGGAGGAAAAAAAGACGGAGACTCAGCATCAGGTGGAGGAAATTCATTGGAAGGAACCTGGGAAGTTTCAAAAGCAGAAGGTATGATGGCCGACATGAACAAAGGAACAAAGTATATTTTTGAAGGAAACAAAATCACTTTGTCTGCAGGTATTATCAAAACCCCGGGAACGTTCAGAACATCAGGAGATTCACTGATCGTAAAGTTTGACGGAGGAACCATTGAACAGGTATACACGTACTCGTTTGCAAACGACCAGCTGGTAACAAAAGTTGCCGGAACCGACCAGGTGTTTTACATGGACAAAAAGTAAAAGCTGACAAAACCCTGAAGGGCTGCCTGTAAGTTTTTTGGTGTGGTGTTTGCTACGTACACACATATTGAAATAGCTTTAGAGGCGGCCTTTTAAATAAAAGCTGTTTAAACGAACTAAAAACAAAAACATGAAAAAGATCAGTGTATTTATTTGTACTTTGCTCGTAACGCTGTCTGTTCAGCTACAGGCACAAACTTATTCCAAAGGCGAAAAGCTGATGGCAATGGAAGACGATGATGAATTATGGTACGAAGCAACCATTCTTGAACCGGGAGCCACACACAGCAAAATTCATTGGGAAGGATTTGATTCTAAATATGATGAAACCATAACCAACAAGCGTTTCTGGAGAAAAGGAGATCCGTTTTTAGCGGGCGACAGGCTGCAGGGCCTGGAAACCGATGGTAAATGGTACAATGTGAAAGTAGTGTCTGAAAACGTAGCGGAGAAAAAATATAAAATACATTGGGTAGGTTTCAGTTACGACTACGACCGATGGATTTCTGCGGATTCATTGCGTTTACCAACTAAAGCAAACTTTATCCCTGGCGCAAATGATAATGCTTCATCAGGTTCAGGTTCTTCTTCGGATACACGCATTTCTATAGTGTACCTTGAAAACAAAACAGGAAAAACAATTAAGTATACTATTTCCGGTGATGGAATGAGTTCTGGCGGAACAATTTATAACAATCAAAAAGACAACATCAAACGCGCGCCGATAGGAGGGAAGCTATATGTTGACGGTGCATATTACATTACGATTTCAAAAGGTCATGATGGGAAAACGATAGTGATCAAGTAATAAGATAGTTTTTCAGGTAAGATAAAACCCCGTTATTCATTTGTATGAAGTAACGGGGTTTTTATTTTTTGTATTGGTTACGAGGATTGTGTTAAAACTTAATTCCCACAACAAGAATATCATCTACTTGTTCATGCGAATCGCCCATCCATTCTGTGATCTCCATGTCAAGGGTTTTCTTTTGCATGCTCATATCCTGGTTTTGTATTGCAAGCAGGATCTCTTTAAAGCGCTTGGTCATTAATTTTTTTCCATTGGCACCACCAAACTGATCGGCGTAACCATCGCTACTCATGTAAATGGTGTCGCTTTCTTTCAGTTGAATTTCGTGTGTGGTATAATGCTGTGACTCATCTGTAAATCCGCCGATCGCGCACTTGGTTGCTTTTATTTCTTCAACTTCCGTTGCACCTTCTGAGTTCCTGATGATCCATAATGATCGGTTGGCTCCAGCATATTTAAACGTGCGCTGCTCATAATTAATAGCACATAAAGCAAGGTCCATTCCGTCGCGGGTTTGATTCTCCCTTTGTTTCAGGGCATCCTGCACACCACGGTTCAGTAAGGCAAGTATCTCCGATGGATCAGTAGTGTTTTTTGTAAGAATGATCTCATTCAACAGGGAACTGCCCACCATGCTCATAAATGCACCGGGAACACCATGACCTGTACAATCCACAGCTGCAATATAATCGATACCATCCCTGCGACTGAACCAATAAAAATCGCCCGATACCACATCACGTGGTTTGAATAAAATGAAGCTCCTGGTGAGGTTACGCTGTATAGTTGCATCCGCAGGCAGCATAGCTCTTTGAATACGCTCTGCGTAGTTGATACTATCCTTAATATCATGCAACGCGTCCGACAGCTTATGGTTCGATTCTTTTAATTCTGTTGTGCGCTCTTCTACTTTTTGCTCCAACACTTTCTTTTCCTTCTCCAGTTGCGCAGTACGGTACCTGATGAATGCGATAAAACCTCCTAAGATTACAACAACGCACAAGGTATAGAACCACCATGTTTTCCAGAACGGAGGACGAATCTCGAATGAGTATGTCACCACATCTTTACTCCAGATACCGGAACTGTTTACTGCTTTTACTTTGAATGTATAATGACCTGGAGGAATGTTGGTGAACACTGCTTCGTTTTTTGAAGTAAGCGGCGACCAGTTGTCATCATTTCCTTCCAGCATAAACTGGTACTTGATATTATCTACAGTAGTTGCCTGGAATGAAAAAGAAAGGTTGTTGTTTTTGTAAGATAATGAAAGATCAACCGGGAGATCATTGCTTGGGTTCAGTGAGTCGGCATACAAACTCCAGTCGACATGCTGGTAAGAAAGTTTGAGATCATTTATAACTAACTTAGGAGGAATGCTGTGCGCCCAGTCTTGCTTAGGATTGTAGCGGGTTATTCCTTCTATGGTGCAAAACCATACATTGTCCTGCTCATCAATAAATACACCATTTTGATTTACCTCATTGGAGATAAAACCATTTTCGCTGCTGAAATATAAAATAGATTCAGGCTCCAGGTTTGCATTCAGCTTTACTTTGTTTACACCTTTATCTGTTCCAAGCCACAGATCGCCGTTTTTATATTCGATACCGCTGATGAGGTTGGAGCAAATTCCATTTTTAGTATTCAGTGTTGTATATTTTCCTTTACTTAAAATTACCACACCACCGTCCTGTGTTCCAAAAAACACATTTCCTTTTTCATCACCC
>DASWXS010000204.1:0-4407 GCA_036405375.1 Bacteroidia bacterium | reverse complement strand
AACACAAAAAGCCGTCTTAACTTATTATATCCCGGTAAATATAAATTTGAAATAACCGAAAACCCTGTAGATTACTCTGTTTTACTAACACTACAATTAACATGATAAAAGCAATTGCCATTGATGATGAGCCGCCTGCATTGGATGTGATTGAAAATTTCTGTGGGAAGATCGATTTTATTGATCTGCAGAAAACGTTTACAAAACCAACAGAGGCGCTGAAATATCTCCGGAAATTTCCTGTCGATCTTTTGTTCCTGGATATACAAATGCCTTCATTAACAGGAATTGAGTTTTATAAGGCGGTGCAACAGGATACGAAAGTTATTTTCACAACGGCACACAGCCAGTATGCAGTGGAAGGATTCGATTTGCAGGCTGTCGATTTTTTGCTCAAGCCATACACTTTCGAACGCTTTTCCCAGGCGGTGAACCGGGCAAATGATACTATCGGGCAGGCGAACCAGGGCGATTCTGCATCTGAGCAGTTCCTTTTTGTAAGAGCAGACTACAGCCTTGTTAAAATTAATATTGCCGATATATTATACATCGAAGGATTGGACGACTATTTAAAGATTCATATCCTCAATCAAAAAACAATAGTTACGCGAATGACTATGAAAGCGGTGCTCAAAAAGCTGCAGCCTAAAGATTTTGTGAGGATACACCGGTCTTTTATTGTGCCTTTTAAACGCGTGGAAAGTGTGAAGAATAAAATAGTTCTCCTGGAAGGAAAGGAATTACCTGTAGGTAACAGCTACGAGGAGGAATTTTTTAAACTCTTCAAACAATAATTTTTAGTAGCTTTACCTGTCGGCAATGCAAACCGGCAGGTTAAATGATCAGGAAGATATTTATAGTTGGATTTCTTATTTTTAGTTGTTTCGCCTTCGCACAGCAACAATACCCTTCTGTTTATAATCTCCGGGGCACTCCCCAAAACAATGGCACCGTTCTCATCGAATTTACAATTTCCGAAAGTATATTTACCTATAGCAGCTACGATCTTCAGCGTTCCGGCGATTCCGCATTTAATTTTGCTTCTGTCCAGTATTATTCTGCCGCAGTTGGTGGTGCTACTGCCCAGGATTATAGCTATTATGATCCCGTTCCCGACCCAACAAAAAAATATTACTACAAAATAGTATTTCCAAACGGAGCCCAGTCAAATGTATTGGTAGTTGATGTAGGGAATGTATTTGGCCATTACAAGATTGTGAAGCACCCGATAGAAGACGATGGTAATTCCAGGCTCGAATTTACATATATCCAGGGCACGACGTGGCTATTGGAAATAGCTGATCCCAAAGGATATTTTCTCTATAGGATAGGAGGGATAACGCAAAACAGTATTCCTTTAAATGCATCCTGGTTTAATGGCACTGGAATTTATTTCTTCCGCCTTTATCCTTACGATGGAAGCACCGTGATCCAGGGCAGATTTGTAGTAATCAAGCCTGCGGGTTGATGAAAAGCAAGAATCTTTGGCAATTCATACATAAAGCAGCTTTCTTAAATTTTCTAAATTAGCGCATAACTGTTAGTCACTTCCGTTTCTTGTTGGTAAGTCCATTTTCACAATCCTGTAATTGTTCGTAATTTCAACTCCTTTAAAATCAGGGTGAGTGCATTAAAAAAATTAGCCGGTCAAACAGCCATTTATGGTCTTAGCACCATATTGCCCCGTTTTTTGAACTACCTGCTCACTCCACTTCTTACCTATATTTTTCAAAAACCGGTTGATTTTGGGATCAATACCGAGTTATACGCCTATATTTCCTTTATCAATATCATATTTACCTATGGTATGGAGACTGCCTTTTTCAATTTCGCAAGTAAAGCCGAAAACAAAAACCCGGTTTATAGTACAGCCCTTATCTCCATACTGGTGAGTACCTTGTCGCTTTCCCTGCTCATGCTGATATTTTCTCCTAATCTTGCTGCTCTCAGCGATTTCGAAGATCATGTTAATTACATTGTGTGGTCGATACTTATTATTGCTACAGATGCCGCTATGGCTATTCCTTTTGCCCGCCTGCGCCTTAATCAAAAGGCAAAACGATTCGCTTTTATAAAAACAGTAAATGTTGTAGTGAATGTTTTTCTCAACGTTTTTTATTTTGTCATCTGCAAACAGGCTTATGAAGAAAGTATACTCACAGGAGCTGAGTCCTTTACTGCTTCCTGCTACAACCCGCAGATAGGTATTGGTTATGCTTTCCTGGCCAACCTGATTGCCAATATGGTTTCCTTACTGCTCCTTGGAAAAGAATTTACGGGTTTTGCTTATACATTCGATAAAGAGCTCTGGAAGAAAATGATTAAATATGCCCTGCCTTTGTTGATTGTAGGATTGGCAGGAATGGTAAATGAAACATTCGACAGGATCATTTTGAAATACTTATTGCCTGAAGGCGTTGGGCAGGCAGAGATTGGTATATATGGAGCCTGTTACAAAATAGCCATACTCATGACCATATTTATCCAGGCTTTCAGGTATGCAGCAGAACCTTTCTTTTTTGGAAACCAGAAACAGGAAGATTCAAAAAAAACAAACGCCTTAATCCTGAAATATTTTGTAATTGCATGTTCATTAATCTTTTTAGGGACAATGATGAACATGAGTTGGATCCAGAAATTTGTGAGTGAACCATACCGCGTTGGAATTCATGTGGTGCCGGTGTTGCTACTGGCAAACCTTTTCCTGGGGATTTATTTTAATTTATCGATCTGGTACAAACTTACCGGTCAAACAAGATATGGTGCATACATTACCATAGTTGGCGCGGCAGTAACACTTATTATTAATTTTGTATTCATCCCGAAATTTAGTTACACCGCTTCTGCCTGGGCAACCTTTTTCTCTTATGGAATTATGATGGTGCTTTCGTATTTTATAGGTAAACGCTATTATCCCGTAAAGTATAATCTTAAAAATATGTTTTTCTTCTTCGGCATTGCCGTTGCCTTCTATGGGATTTCACTTTTGTACAAAGGAAGTTTCGATAATAAAGCAGAGCTTGTTCTGAATAACATCATTCTTCTCGTTTACTGTTTTATATTTTACAAATTTGAACTCCCTAATTTAAAACGCAATAAAGCAAGTACACATGCAGGTAAAAATAGTTAACACAGGCAAACACGAATTGCCTTCGTATGCAACAGAACAGGCAGCAGGAATGGACCTGCGTGCCAACATCTCGGAAGCAATTGAACTAAAACCTTTGCAACGTATGCTGATCCCGACCGGTTTATTTATCCAGTTGCCGAAAGGGGCAGAAGCACAAATTCGCCCGCGTAGTGGTTTGGCGTTTAAAAATGGAATTACTGTTTTAAACTCCCCGGGGACAATTGATGCGGATTATCGTGGAGAGGTAAAGGTGCTACTGGTAAACCTTTCTGATACTCCATTTGTGATCAACGATGGAGAACGCATTGCACAAATGGTGGTTGCAAAACATGAAACCGTGAGCTGGGAAAAAGTAAATTCACTCGAAGAGAGCGAACGCAATGCCGGCGGATTTGGCAGTACAGGTAAGCATTAAATTATAACCAATAAACTCAGCGAACTCGGTTAACTTTGTGTTCTCTGTGTTGAAACAATAAAAAACATGAATACGATCAACAATTTCAATTTTGAAAACACACGTGTAGTAATGCGTGTAGATTTTAATGTTCCATTGAACGAACAGTTTGAAGTAACTGATAATACAAGGATGCGCGCAGCACTACCAACTATTCAAAAAATTCTGAATGACGGTGGCAGCCTGGTGCTAATGTCGCATTTGGGAAGACCGAAAGATGGCCCTACCAACAAATATTCATTAAGTCACATTGTGAAACCATTGTCGGCTTTGATAGGGAAAGATGTAAAGTTTGCGAACGATTGCATTTCTGCTGAAGCATTTGCGATGTCTTCATCGTTGAAAGCGGGTGAAATTCTTTTATTGGAAAATCTTCGTTTTTATAAGGAAGAAGAAAAAGGAGATGTTGCTTTTGCCGAAAAATTAAGCAAGCACGGAAATTTTTATGTGAACGACGCTTTTGGTACAGCTCATCGTGCCCACGCATCAACAACAATTATCGCGCGGTTTTTTGATAAACAGCACAAATGCCTTGGTAATGTTATGGCGGGTGAAGTAGCGAGCATCAACAAAGTATTGAATCAAAGCGAAAAGCCTTTCACTGCAATTATTGGCGGGGCAAAAGTTTCAGATAAGATTCTTATCATCGAGCAATTGATGAACAAAGCAAACAACATCATTATCGGTGGTGGTATGGCTTTCACCTTTGTTAAAGCCATGGGAGGTCACATTGGGAAATCTTTATGTGAAGACGATAGACTGGAAACAGCAAAATCATTATTGGAAACGGCAAAAGCAAAAGGAGTGAACCTATACATTCCTA
>DASWXS010000203.1:0-2562 GCA_036405375.1 Bacteroidia bacterium | reverse complement strand
AACACAAAAGGTTTGTTTAAATAGTTTAGGGAATATGGGGTAAAAAATGTATCTTCGCTCCCCTAAAATTATGAGCCAGAAGAAATTTATCACCAACTTAGCGATTCTTATCATCCTCAATTTGCTGGTAAAGCCATTTTGGCCTCTTATCATTGAGCCCGCTGTTCAGGCAAAAGTTGGAAATATTGCTTATGGTGAATATTTCTCCTTATTTAATTTTTCATTCCTGCTCAATATTCTGCTTGATTTCGGGATCACGAATTTCAATAATAAGAATATTGCCCAGAATAATCATTTGTTATCCAAGCATTTCTCGGCCCTGTTTGTTTTAAAAATATCATTGGCATTTGTTTATATCCTGGTAACCCTGCTTATTGGTCTTACAATAGGTTTTGATTTCAGATTGATGAAATTACTGATCGTACTCTGTATCAATCAGTTCCTGATTTCCTTTATTGCGTATTTGCGATCCAACTTATTAGGCCTTCACCTGTTTAAAACAGACAGCCTTATCTCGATACTCGACAGAACAATAATGATCATTTTAACTGGTATCATTTTATGGACCAGTTTAACAAGTATTGAAATAGACATAATGAATTTTGTCTACATTCAAACAATAGCTTATGCAATAACCGCAGTGCTTGCTTTTATTGCTGTAATGGCAAAAACCACGCACATCAAAATAGTATGGAACTGGCCTTTTTCATTAATGATCCTGAAAAAGAGTTATCCCTTTGCTATTTTGGTTTTACTGATGACCTTTTATAATCGTTTAGATGCAGTTATGATCGAACGTTTATTAGGAGGCAATACCGGCGCTTTTGAAGCGGGTATTTATGCAAAAGGTTTTCGGTTGCTTGATTCTGCAAACATGATTGCTTACCTGTTCTCTGTTCAGCTATTACCTGTATTCAGTCGTATGCTGAAATACAAAGAAAACGTTGAGCAACTGGTAAAGCTATCATTCACTTTACTCCTGACTCCTGCGTTTAGTGTTGCAATCGGATGTTTCTTTTACAACAGGGAGCTTACAGCCCTTATCAATCACGGCAATACCGATTCATCCGCGGTTTTCAGTATATTGATGTGCTGTTTTATTGCTATCTCCACAACTTATATTTTCGGAACTCTTTTAACTGCCAACGGTAACCTTAAACAGCTGAATTACATGGCGCTTTTCGGGATATTGGTTAACCTTGTTTTAAATGTAATCCTCATTAACTATTACAAAGCAATGGGTTCTGCTATTTCAAGTTTGATAACACAATTTTTAACGGCTGCTGTTCAAATCTATCTTGCAACCAAGATATTCAAATTCAAAACCAACAAGCGCCTGATTCTTCAGCTTATATTGTTTATTAGTGGAATTATTACTGCTAACCTGTTTACATACAACCTCTTCCAGAATTGGATGATTAATTTTGCAATCATGACAATAATAAGCGGGACATGGGCGTTAGTAATTGGTTTAATAAGTGTGAAAGCAATCTTTAGATTTTTAAAATATTAGTATGGAAAAAATGAATTTGGATATATTGAAACTTCTGTTCAGCAAAAGAAAACATATTCTTATTGTAACACTGGCTGCCGCGGCAATTGCGGGGATTGTTTCAATGACCATAACACCAATGTATAAATCAACCGCTGCCATATTCCCTACTAATATCGGAAAGTATAGTGAAGAATCTCAAACCGAACAGCTCATGCAGTTTATCACTGCGTCAGAAGTAAAGGATATGTTATTAGAAAACTTTAACCTGGCCAAACATTACGAACTTGATTCAACATCTGAGCGGTTTGAAACGATGTATACTTACATGTATGAAGAAAATGTTAAGATCAGTCAAACCCGGTTTGAATCAATTCAGATAGAAATTCTTGACAAGGATCCTGTAATGGCTCAAAAGCTGGTATATGGATTAATTGATGCTGTTAACAAACACATAAGGAATTCATTGAACAGTAAAACTGAAGAATTTATTGCTATGCATAAAACATATACTGAAAGTAAAAAAAGAAGAATGGATAGTCTTGAAATTGTGCTGAGAGGAATGAGTAAAGAATATGGCCTATTGGATTATTTCACCCAGGTATCACAGGCTTCAAGATATTACTACAAAGAGGTTCCAAGCGGGAAAGAAGGAAAACTGGGAGAAGTAATGAAAAAACTGGGAGAAAAAGGTGTATTGTTCATGAGCTTAATGGAACAGTATAAAGGCGATATGGGCTATTATAATGAATCGCGCCAGGAAATGGATAAAGGTATCCGCGATATCAATAAAAAATTCACTTATGTTACTATTGCATCCAAACCAAATTTACCAGAAGTGAAAGCTACTCCAAAAAGAACCATGATGGTTGCTATTGGAGGAAATGGTGGGTTCATATTTGCATGCGTGTTCTTTATTACCATCGACAGATACAAACGTCTAAAAGAACAACTTGCTTAAGGACAGGAATACCAGGCTTTTTTATGGCGCAGGTATTATTTACCTGTTAGGATTACTTTACGTATTACTGTATCAAAGTAAGTTTTTTCTTCCTTATTGTTTATCTCCA
>DASWXS010000202.1:0-8039 GCA_036405375.1 Bacteroidia bacterium | reverse complement strand
TAGTAACTGGACAGAGCTTGATGTATGGAATTATATCAAACGGGAAAAGATAAACTTACCCCAGATTTATTTTACACATGAAAGAGAATGTGTGATTACAGAAAACGGGCAGCTCATGTCGAATTCTGAATTTCTTCAATTGGACGATTCGGATGTAGTGGTCAAAAAGAAAGTACGGTACCGTACGGTAGGAGATATGACCTGTACCGCTGCTATTGAAAGCAAGGCGTATGACCTGGATGATATAATAGCGGAAATTAAAGAAGCTAAGATCAGCGAGCGCGGGGCAACCCGTTTGGATGACCGGATCAGTGAAGCTGCGATGGAAGACAGGAAAAAGGGAGGATATTTTTAAAAAATGCTAAATGTTGAATGCTAAATTTTAAGTGAATTCATTCAACATTCATAATTCAACATTCAAAATTTAAATAATGGAGTTACTAAGATTTTTTACGGCAGGTAATGTAGATGATGGAAAAAGTACCTTGATAGGAAGACTATTGTACGATAGTAAATCTGTATCAACAGATATAATTGAAACATTAACCAAACAAAGTAAAACGCTTGGCGTTGATACGGAAATTGACCTTGCGTTGCTCACAGATGGCTTACGTGCGGAACGGGAGCAAGGAATTACTATTGACGTAGCTTATAAATATTTCAGTACTGAAAAACGTAAGTTCATTATTGCGGATACGCCCGGGCATATTCAATATACACGTAATATGTTCACCGGAGCTTCCAATGCCGACCTGGCCATTATTCTTGTAGATGCACGAAATGGAATTACAGAACAATCAAAGAGGCACAGTATTATTTCTTCCATATTAGGAATTCCTCATATCCTGGTATGTGTGAATAAAATGGATTTGGTCAATTATTCAGAGAATCGCTTCGGGGAAATAAAGCAGGAGTATCTTGAATTTGCATCGCCTTTGAAATTGAAGAATGTATCGTTTATACCGGTAAGTGCATTAACTGGTGATAATGTGGTGAATGTTTCTGACAGGACTTCCTGGTATTCAGGAAAATCCCTTTTAGAATTCCTGGAAAATGTTCGTGTCGAAGAAAAAAACACTTCAACTCAATCGCGTTTCCAGGTGCAGTATGTGATACGCCCGCAAACAGAGGCTTTGCATGATTACAGGGGATATGCTGGAACTGTATTAAGTGGCTCATATAAAAAAGGCCAAAAGGTAATTGTATTACCTTCAAATATCCATACAAGTATTGAAAGAATTGAAAGGCACCAGGCGGAAGTTGAAGAGGTGTTTACCGGTGATCCGGTTGTTATCCATTTAAAGGATGATGTGGATATCAGCAGGGGTAGCACTATTATTCCTACCGAAGAAGTAATAGTTACTGAAAAAGAAATTACTGCAAACTTATGCTGGATGGATAATGCGGCTTTTTTACCAGGACAGAAACTGATACTGCAACAAAATAGTTTCAGAACAAAAGCAATCATAAAAGAAGTAAGTAGTAAGATCGATATTCATTCATACAGTGAGTTGGAAAGTGATGGAACATTAAAACTGAATGATATTAGCAAAGTCCTTATCAAAACGGCGGAAGGAATCAGTTTTGATGCATACACAGATAACAGGAGAACAGGAGCATTTATCCTGATAAATGAGAATACAAACAACACGGTGGCGGCAGGAGTAATCCAATAATGGAGAATTGACTAATCCATAAATATTCCGCATCTTTGCATCTCAAATTTCTTCCGTGTTCAAGTCTGTAACCAAACATCATTTATTATTACACTTAATTGTTTTTATCTGGGGCTGGTCGCCTATTTTTGGCAAGCAGATCTCTGTAGAAGCATTGCAATTGGTTTGGTTCCGGATGGGAATTACCATTATAGCTATTGCATTATATAATGTTTACATCAGGCAAAAAATTCAGTTAACGGGAAAACAATTCGCCCTTCTTTTTGGAACGGGGGCTGTCATTGCCTTTCATTGGTTTTGTTTTTATCATGCAATAAAAGTGTCCAATGTTTCAGTTACACTTGCCGCTTTTGCAACGGGAACACTTTTTACTTCTATTACCGAACCTATCTTTTACAAAAGAAAGATATTGTGGTATGAAATGCTGTTTGGCCTGATCATTATCCTGGCGATAGCCATGATCTTCCAGGTAGAAACCAGGTATACACTTGGAATTATTTTTGGTGTCCTTGCAGCTGCTACTTCTTCGTTATTCACGGTATGGAACGGGCTTTTTGTGCGTGAGATACCATCGCCCGTGATTACACTTGTTGAATTAGGAGGAGGATTCATTTGTTTGAGTTTATATCTTCTGTTCTCGGGCGACTTTGCCCCATCTTTCTTTCAGCTTCCTGCAAACGATTGGTGGTTCCTGCTTTTATTCTCTATCGTGGGAACAGCATTCCCTTTCCTGGCGAGTACCAATTTACTGAAAAAACTGAGCCCTTTTACAATTACACTTACGGTAAACCTGGAAACAGTTTACGGGATCATCTTCGCTTATTTTATCTGGAGACAAAGCGAACAAATGACTGTAGAGTTTTATATTGCCACTATTATCATTCTTTTAGTCATCGTTCTGAATGCGGTTTTGAAGACCAGGCTACAGAATATGAAGTTTAGGAAAGCAAAGGGATAGTTTTGTATCTTTACATAAACGCCTCCTTCATGAAAAGAATAGCTTTGCTTATACTTAGTTTATTGTCCTTCGGATTATTTTCCCAGGTTACATTTGTTTCTTCATTCGGAACCAATCCCGGAAACCTGAATATGTATACTTATGTTCCTTCGGGGATCACCGGTTCTGCACCTGTTGTTGTTGTATTGCATGGATGCACACAAACCGCTGCTGAGGCTGCAGTTCAAACGGGTTGGAATAAACTGGCAGACAACTATAAGTTTTATATAGTATATCCCGAGCAAAAAACGACTAATAACGCACAGAAATGTTTCAATTGGTTTCTTACCGGTGACCAGGAAAAAGACCAGGGCGAGGATCTGTCCATTAAACAAATGGTAGATTACATGAAAGCAAATTACAGCATTGATACTACACGGATTTTTGCTACAGGCTTATCAGCTGGTGCTGCTATGACAGAAGTTCTTTGTGCAACTTACCCTGAAATTTTTAAAGCGGGCGCTGTATTAGCCGGCGGACCATATAAATCTGCAACCAATGTATTTGAAGCATCTTCTGCTATGCAAGGTATGATTACAAAAACTCCATCAGCCTGGGCAAATCTTGTAACGGCTCAAAATCCTACATATACGGGAGCATATCCAAAGATGGCGTTCTTGCACGGAACAAATGATCCTGTTGTGAATGTGAACAATTTGGGAGAATCCATTAAGCAATGGACTGCTGTTCATGGCGCAGATCAGCAGTATGATGGATTAATAACAGATTTTGGAGGAAATACCCTGGTAGTAATGACATCATATCGCAACAGTACTGAAGGAGAAATTGCCCGGGCATTTTCGATCAGCAATTTTGGTCATGCCATTCCTCTTGATACGGGATCATGCTCACAACAGGGTGGACAGACCGCTACTTATGCATATGATATTAATTTTCATTCAACCTGGCATGTAGCGCATTTTTTTGGATTGGTTGATGTTACCTCTTCTACTTTAATAATCAATGGTCCGAACTGTTTTACTGCTTTTCAAACAGCGGTTCCCTATTCTGTGCAGCAACATTCAGGAAGTAATTATCATTGGACAGTGCCGGTTTTTTCATCTGTTGCAGGTGGACAGGGAACCAGCGCAGCTACTATTAATTTTTACGATCAACCGGGGATTTTGAGTGTTTATGAAATGAATAGTTCGGGTTGCCTGAATGGACCTGGAGAAATTTGGATGGATACCTGCGCTAATGTAGGATTGGAAGAAGCAGGTAAATCAGAATATAAAGTATACCTCGCAAATAGCAGGGATTTGGTAATTAAAGGCAAATTAATCGAAGGCTCGAAAGTTTCCGTTTATGATCTGTTGGGGAACCAAATTTTAAATGAAAATACTTCGGGCGAAAACGTATCTTTGCACCTGCCGGAATATATTAAGGAAGGGATTTATCTCCTGGAGATTATTTCCGGAAACAAATCGGTAACACAAAAGATCTTTATACACTAATGCATCACAACGATAATAGGGAAGAAAGAGAAGACAACTGTATATACGGCATTCGTGCGGTAATAGAAGCCTTGCGTGCCGGGAAAGAATTGGATAAAATTCTTTTGCAACGCGGTTTGTCAAATGATTTGTTTGGACAGTTACGAAAAGAGCTGGTTGGAAAAGAAATTCCTTACCAATTTGTTCCGCCTGAAAAATTGCGCCGGATCAGCACTGCGAATCACCAGGGCGTAATAGCCTATCTTGCCAATGTTACTTATTATAAAGCAGAGGAACTATTACAATCTGTTTTTGAAAAAGGTAAAATTCCTTTTGTGTTGATCCTTGACAGAGTTACAGATGTAAGAAATTTTGGAGCAATAGCCAGGAGCGCTGAATGTGCCGGAGTTGATTTTATTATTATACCTTCACGTGGTGCGGCGCAGATCAATGCGGATGCTATAAAAACTTCTGCAGGTGCATTGCACCGGATTCCGGTTTGCAGGGAAGATAACCTGAAGGACACTATTGACTACTTAAAGTCTTCAGGTTTAAAAATATTTGCCTGTCACGAAAAAACAGACAACACTATTTACAGTGTGGATTATAGTGAACCATTGGCAGTTATAATGGGTTCGGAAGAAAATGGTATCTCAGGCGAATATTTGAAAAGAAGTGATACCCAGGTGAAAATACCAATGGCTGGAAACATTTCATCACTGAATGTTTCCGTAGCTACCGGAATTGTTTTATTCGAAATTTTAAGAGGTCGCACCGCGGGTTCTTGATGTTGAGCTGCGTCCATGTCCCTGGCCTGTAGTGCGCGGTCGTGTAGCCATATTTTTCATTTGCTCTTTCATCTCTTCCTTTTTCTTTTTGTCGTAACGTATTTTGAAGATCAAGAGGATGGTGAATGCAAGAACAAATGCAACTCCTGACCAAATCAAAAGTGGCCCTGTTTCAGTTCTTTCGTTTCCGCCCATATTAAATTTTTCTTTTCCTTGCGCCTGGGCAGCGAATCCTGTGATAAGAAACACGAACATCCATGCTGTGCTTATCAGTTTTATAATCTTTTTATCCATGGTCTTCACGGTTTTTTGATTTACCAACAATGAATTTAAGTAAATTAAACGGTAAAAAAAAGCATTTTAACGTTTTTATTTAACATTTCATCGATAGTGGATCTAAATCGAAGAATTAAAAGGCTTTGAAGGGATGCCGCCTGTCATTTTTTGTGACTTTTGAACAGGTAAAACCTTATTTTCGTGTCACTTTAACAAGAATAAAATGCGTAAAACTATCTTCTTTATCTGCGTAACAACAATTTCTTTGTTCGGCAACGCTCAAAAAATGCTTACAGTTTCTGATGCGGTTTTAAAACAAAGAACTTCACTTGCACCGGAAAAACTTAGCCAGCTTACCTGGATGGGTTCTTCAAATTCGTATGCTTATATAGATACAAAGGATAATGCACCGGTACTATACACTGCCAACGCAAAAACAAACCAGGCAAAAGCTGCACTTACACTTGCTGAATTGAATGGAATGTTTAAAGCAAAAAACCTGAAAGAGGTTAAAGATTTTCCCTACCTGAAATGGACCGCACTTAATGTGTGCTCGATCGAAAAAGAGAATAAGATTATTACTCTTGATATTGCAGCTAAAAATATTACAGCTGTAGCTGATGCACCTGCAATTTCTGAGAATGCTGAAAATGTTGATAAGGCAAGCAATGGTTCACTTGCGTATACTGTGGATGAAAACTTATTTGTTTATGCAAATGGCCAGGAAATACAGGTATCGAAAGACGGAAATTTTGACCTTGTATATGGTAAATCTGTACACCGTGAAGAGTTTGGGATCATGAAAGGAACCTTCTGGTCGCCTAATGGAAACTTACTTGCATTTTACCGCATGGATCAGACAAAAGTAACTTCTTATCCGATCATGGAAATCGGTGACCGCCCCGCAAGCGCGCGTATGATCAAATACCCGATGGCTGGCGATAGCAGTCATTTTGTTACAGTAGGGATTTTTAATCCGAAAACAAACGCTATTGTTTATTTAAAAACAGGAACTCCTAAAGAGCAATACTTAACAAACATTGCGTGGAGCCCTGATGAAAAAAGTGTTTACATTGCTGTTCTGAACCGCGATCAGAATCATCTTAAATTTAATCGCTACAATGCGGCTACAGGGGAGTTTGAAAAAACATTGTTTGAAGAGAAAGATGAAAAATATGTTCAGCCAATGAACCCAATGGAATTTGTTCCAAATAAACCTGATCAATTCATCTGGCAAAGCGAACGTGATGGATTCAAACATATTTATTTATATGACATTACCGGGAAAATGATCAAGCAGCTTACAAAAGGAAATTGGGTTGTAACAGGTGTTAGTGGTTTTGATACAAAAGGAGAAAATTTATTTTTTACTGCAACAATCGAAAGCGCGGTTACACGTCATTTATGTAAAGTAAATATTAAATCAGGAAAGGTTGAACAACTTACCACCACAACAGGAACACACACATCATGGGTTTCGGCTGACGGAGCTTATTTAATTGATCACCTGCAAAGCATTGATGTGCCCCGCGAACAAAGTGTTTATTCGGTTAAGGATAAAAAGAAAACTTTTGTGCTAAAAAATGCTGAAAATCCACTTAAGGATTATGCATTAGGAAAACTTTCTATTTTCACCATCAAAGCTGGGGATGGAACTCCATTGTATTGCCGCCAGTTTTTGCCTGTGAATTTTGATTCAACAAAAAAATATCCAACACTTGTTTATTTGTATGGAGGACCAAACGCACAAATGGTAAATAATACCTGGAACGGAGGAGGGGATCTTTGGTTTCAATACATGGCGGAAAATGGGTACGTGGTTTTTACATTGGATAGCAGGGGAAGTGAGAACCGTGGAAAGACATTTGAGCAAGCAACATTCAGAAACCTGGGTGAAGCAGAAACAAAAGACCAGTTGGTTGGAGTTGATTATTTAAAAAGTAAATCGTGGGTAGATCAAAGCAATATGATCATTTATGGTTGGAGCTTCGGTGGTTTTATGACAACAAACATGATGGTGAAACATCCTGATATTTTTAAAGTAGCTATTGCCGGCGGACCTGTTATTGACTGGAAGTATTACGAAATTATGTACACCGAGCGCTACATGGATACTCCTAAAAACAATCCTGAGGGATTTAAAAATTCAAACCTTGTTGACTACGCCCAGCATTTAAAAGGTCGTTTATTAATGATCCATGGAACTGAAGATCCGGTGGTGGTTTGGCAACATAGTTTATTATTTCTGAAGGCATGCGTGGATAAAGGAAAATTGCTTGATTATTATGTTTACCCGGGACACGAACATAATGTATTAGGAAAAGATCGGGCAAACCTGTATGAAAAAATTACAGACTATATTTTCCTTCATACAAAAGCAAAAGGTTAATTCTTCATTAAGCCAAAGCAATTTATGTTTGTAAAATATACGCTTCCCGCTTTTGTGTGGACACTGGTGATATTTGCATTGTGCAGTATGCCCGGAAAATCGATTCCACACATCAGTTGGCTGGAGCTGCTTTCCTTTGATAAGTTTGTTCATGCTTCCATATTTTTTGTTTTAGAGATATTATACCTGCGCGGTTTTATGATGCAATCGTCCTCTCCTTTACTAAAAAAGCATGCTAAAGTTATCGTAACATTATTTTGCATTTTTTATGGAGGGGCACTAGAGATCATGCAGTCACTCTTTTTTTCTGAGCGTAGTGGTGATTGGATGGATTTCATCGCTAATTCTTTTGGTTGCGTCGTAGCACTTTCCCTATTCGGGTTTATCAGCCGCAAATTTTCCCGGTTATTTACTCCGGGTTTTCAAAAATCCAGCGTTAATAAGTAGCGCAACATTTCTTTTCTTTTTGCGTTAAATGCT
>DASWXS010000201.1:0-2669 GCA_036405375.1 Bacteroidia bacterium | reverse complement strand
CAATTAAATCTTAACTGCTTTATTTCATAAAATTAACAATTAATTGACCATTTTCTTTATATTTTTGTGGAGATGAAAGGGTATAAAAAAATACTGATCCAACTGTTTTTTGTGCTGTTTGTTACAGAAACATTCGGTATCTATAAGTATATCCATTTTTGTGGCTCCGAGAAAACTGCAGAGAGTTTCTTCATTGAGAAAAATTCCTGCTGTTGTGGGGATGATGTGGATGAAAACGACGATTGCTGTACGGATGAAACAGCAGTTATCCAGTTAAAAGAAGATGTGACATCCCTTCCTAAAACAACCCAATCTCCTGACGATATTCCTGTTCACCTGTTTTATGAAAACACGTTTGCAGGTATAGATCTTTTGGTTTCTGCGAAAAAAAACACTTCTGCAATCCGTGAATCAGTTCTTAGCGATTCACATACACCATTGATAATAAAGCACAGGGTTTTGCTCATTTGATTTTTACACTTTAATTCTAATGTCACTTTTTGTAGTGATTCAAAGTGTTTAATTTAAAAATCAATCAAATGAAAAATATAGTTTTAATATGCTTCCTGGCAATATTCTCAAACGGATTATTTGCACAAAGCACCAATGCGAAACCAAAAAAAGAAGTAAAAACCATCGAATTCCAGGTTAGAGGAAATTGTGACCAGTGTAAAAAGCGTATCGAAAATGCTGCTTATATCAAGGGGGTGAAATCTACTTACTGGGATGAGGAAAAGCAAATCCTTAAAGTAACCTATCGTGCTGATAAAGTAACTGAACAGGAAATCCACCAGGCTGTTGCAAAATCGGGTCACCAAACCAACCTGGTTGAAGTGGATAAAACAGCTTACCAGGAATTACCTGAATGTTGTAAGTACCAGGATAAAGATTGTACCAAGAAAAAATAAGCCATTTAAAAATGAACGTGATGAAAACAAAATTCTTCATTACGCTTATTTCAACACTTTGGCTTGTTACATCTTATTCTCAAAACAAACTCACAGGCAAAGTGTTTGAAGTTACGGGTAAAGGCGATACCAGTGCCTTGCCCGGCGTACTTGTAAAATGGATTAATACCACAACTGCCGGCTTCTCAAACGAGCAGGGCCAGTTCGAACTGTTATATTCGCCTAAAACGGATACCATTATTGTATCCAATATCGGATATAAAACAGATACCCTTAAAATTGATACAACAAAGCGTTTCATAGTACTTTACCTTTCGGATATTAAAACACTGAACGAAGTACAGATCACGTACAAATCGAACGGAACGGAATTTTCTATGATGAGTGCAATCAAGATAGAAACGCTTGGTCAGCGCGAACTAATGAAAGCCGCCTGCTGTAATCTTTCGGAGAGTTTTGAAACCAATCCATCCATTGATGTGAATTTTTCGGATGCGGTTACCGGAACCAAACAGATCCAGATGCTCGGACTTTCGGGACAGTATGCATTGATCTCCAAAGAAAACATGCCTTACCTGCGGGGTTTGGCTAGCATTTATGGATTATCGTTTATTCCCGGTTCCTGGATTCAGTCTATCCAGTTGAGCAAAGGCGCAGGAACTGTAATTAACGGATACGAAAGTTTTACGGGACAGATCAATACCGAATTACAAAATCCTGCAAACAGTGAAAGGCTTTTCTTTAATGCATATGTAAACGCTAACGCACGTAATGAGTACAACCTGAATCTTTCCCGCAAACTGAATGAAACATGGAGTACAGGTTTATTATTACATGCGAGTTCTAACCCGTTACGGCAGGATATGAACCACGATGGTTTCCTGGATATCCCAACCGGTAGTCAAATCAATGTAGCCAACAAATGGTCTTATCAAACACGTAAAGGTTTTGAAGGACAGTTTGGAGGAAGCTATGTAAGCGACAAGCGCCAGGGTGGACAGGATCACGATTTTGTTTCGCATAAACATTCTGATTCTACTAAGCTGTATGAGATTGGGATCAATACCGAACGTTTTGATGTGTTTGCAAAGAACGGTTATGTATTTAAAAAACGCCCGGCTACCAGCATGGGTTTACAGCTGAATTATTCGGGCCATCACCAGGATAACTTTTATGGAAACAACAAGTATAAAGGTGACCAGGCAACTGCTTACGCAAATTTTATTTTCGAAAGTTTTCTAGGAAACACCAATCACACCTATAAACTGGGAGCCAGCTTTATTTCTGATGAAGTGAAGGAAACATTCAATCAAACACAATTCAAGCGTAATGAGATAGTGCCCGGAACCTTTGTAGAGTATACTTATAACTATCTTGAAAAGTTTAATGTGGTTGCCGGATTGCGTGCAGATTATCATAATTATTATGGCTTGTTTTTTACACCCCGCCTGCACATGCGTTATGCAATGAATGAAGGTAAATCGGTGTTCCGTGCTTCGGGCGGTCGCGCGTTAAAAACGGCAAATATTTACGCGGAGAATACACATTTGATGGCAAGCTCCAGGAGTTTTGTAATTGAACCGGGTAATTTCGCTATGCCTTATGGATTAGATGCTGAAGTTGCCTGGAACTATGGGGTTAACTATACGCAGAAGTTTAAGCTGGATTTCCGTGATGCCTATGTAACCGTTGATGTATACAGAACTGATTTTGAGAACCAGGTGGTGATAGACCTGGATGCCGATGCGCAAAAAGTAGTTT
>DASWXS010000200.1:0-2473 GCA_036405375.1 Bacteroidia bacterium | reverse complement strand
GCACGCGCTATAGCCTCAGCGCAATACGAGCCTACACCACCAAGACCTACTACCAATACATGTGAATTTTTCAGCTTTTCAACGGCTTCCGTCCCAACCAATAAGCGGGTGCGTTCCATCCATTTTTCATCTTTCTCAATCAATTCCATATTTTAAATACTCGTTTGTAATTTTCGATTAGTTGTTGTTTTAATATTGTTTCATCTACATTCCTGATCTGCGCAGCTTTGCTATAAATCTCACGGATCGATAGCTCTGAATCATCTGTTTCCAGGAAGAAACGATCCGGCGATAACTCTTTAAGCAAAGCTACCGCGTTACTTTCGTCATTCATCAGCTCTTTCCCAAAGGAGAACAAAGCATTTGGCAAAGCTAAAAAAGGTTTTGCATTTTCAGGCCTGGCATTAAAACCATGAAGTATAAAATATCCGGTGAATTTTTCCTGTTTCAATACTTGTAATACTTCCTGGAAACGCTTTACACAATGAATGATTAACGGTTTATCCAATTCAGTTGCAAGTTCAATATCCATCCTGAATACTTCAATCTGCCTGTGTAATTCAGGTCCTCTTAGTTTATCCAATCCACTCTCGCCTATAGCAACACAATTTTCCCGGTTTACATAGTTAATGTGCTGTTCGAGCTGCGTTTCAAAATTATCTTCCTGTATGTACCATGGATGAAGGCCTGAACTGTATTTTCCGGTAGCAGGGAGACCGGAATGACCTGGTATGTAATTATAAATACTCACAACTCCTTCTTCCTCTTTTTGAAAGTGGGTATGAATATTTATATAGAAAATAGTGTCCACTTTGTAAAAATACAGTTTTTCGAATTGCTTTTTTTACTACATATTTTTCTAAATGGTCTCGACTCCGTTCGACCCGACATCCATCTTAGCATTAGTCTTCGACACATCTCAAGTTGAGCGGAGTCGAGGCGCGTCTATGCAAACAAAAAGCCCCGGTATAACCAGGGCTCTAATTATAAAGTTTTTAACTGCTCTTCCAATGCTTTGATTTTGGTTTCTGCATCGCTTTGCTTTTTGCGTTCCAGTTCAACCAGCTCAGGTTTTGCATTGGCTACAAATTTTTCATTGGCCAGCTTTGACTGCACCGATTTCAAAAATCCAAGATTATAGTTCAGCTCTTCTGTCAACCGTTTTTTCTCTTCTTCCGGGTTGATATTATTAGCCAACGGGATAAAGAATTCGGTTGTTTTTACAGTAAAGGCAAAAGCTCCCTCTACCTTATCCTTTGTATATTTAACTGCAGAGAGGTTCGCTAATTTTGCCAACGCTCCATCAAAATACGAGTGTTGTGCTTCTGATTTTTCGATCAGCTCCAGCTTCTCTTTCGGAGAAATTTGTTTTTGCTGACGAACGTTTCTGAATGTAGCAACGATCTCTTTTACAACTTCAAACTCTGCAAGCAATTTTGCATCTGTTACTTTAGTTTGAGGCCATGGAGCAACAATGATACAATCTTTAGCATCGCGTTCTTTAATAGAATGCCACAACTCTTCTGTGATAAAAGGCATCCAGGGATGCATGATCTTCAACAAACTTTCCATGAAACCAACGGTAGCTTGATAAGTAGCTTTATCGATAGGTTGTGCTTTACCATCAATAAATTCAGGTTTGATCATTTCCAGGTACCATGCGCAGAAATCATCCCATACTAATTTATAAGTTGTCATCAAGGCATCACTCATCCTGTATTTAGAATAATGATCATTGATAATTTCAAGTTGTTCCGACAACCTGTTTTCAAACCACTTAACTGCTGCTTTGGACGATTCTGGCTGAGGAATCCACTTATTAACTTCAGGAGCTTCACCTGCATTAACAAAACCACTTGCAGCATTCTCACCATCAGCTACCTCAAATCCTTTGATTAGTCGGAAAGCATTCCAAACCTTGTTCGCAAAATTTCTTCCCTGCTCGCAATAGCTTTCGTCAAACATTAAATCGTTACCTGCAGGCGAACATAACAACATTCCCACACGTACACCATCGGCTCCATACTTGGCAATCAAATCAAGAGGATCAGGTGAGTTACCTAACGACTTGCTCATTTTTCTTCCCAGCTTATCCCTTACAATACCGGTAAGGTAAACATTGGTGAATGGCTTTTGCCCGGTATATTCATAACCTGCAATGATCATGCGCGCCACCCAGAAGAAAAGAATTTCCGGAGCAGTTACCAGGTCATTGGTAGGATAATAATATTTTAAGTCTTCGTTTGCTTTGTCCCATCCATTCTGAACAATTTTTGGATCGAAAACAGTTAAAGGCCACAACCATGAAGAGAACCAGGTATCCAATACGTCCTCATCCTGGCGAATATCGTTCAAAGAAACATCAGCGTTCATAGCCAGTAATTTTGGAAACGCTTCTTCTTTGGTTTTGCATACAACCGTATTTCCTTTGTTATCATACCAGGCCGGAATACGTTGTCCCCACCATAACTGA
>DASWXS010000199.1:0-6315 GCA_036405375.1 Bacteroidia bacterium | reverse complement strand
GCATCCATGGGAATGTCAGTGATGTATGCACCATTTTTTTTCATTGCCCATTCCTTTTCTTCTTCCGACGGATCTCATGGATTTTCTGAACCCTATCACTTTGCCATACTTTTCTCCGGTTTATTTTACCTGGTAATAGGTATGATTTATCTTCGAAAAACGCTTTTGTTATTTTACTCCGAAAAAATCACCGCTATTACACTTCTTGCAACGTACTTCGGAACAAATTTATTATGTTATTCTACGCTTCATGCACCTATGAGCCATGAGTACAATTTCTTCCTGTTCAGTGTATTTATTTACTTTTCCATACAATGGACGAAAACACAAAAACTGAAACACTTATTGATCATAGGTTTCGTAATGGGTATGATTATACTCGTAAGGCCTTTGAACATACTCCTCTTCCTGTTCCTGGTCTTATACAAGGTAAATAGCTTAGCTACGCTTAAAGAACGTATCCTGTTATTATTGAAGAATTATTTGCAAATGTTTTTATTCGGCCTGATCTGCTTTCTAGTTTTTTTACCGCAGCTTTTGTATTGGAAACATGTTACCGGAACTTACTGGTTCAATTCGTATGTGGGCGAATGGTTCTTTTTCACTAAACCGCATCTTATAGAATGCCTGGTCGGGTTCCGGAAAGGATGGCTGATCTATACGCCAATGATGATATTTGCATTGATTGGAATTTGGTATTTAAAGAAAATCAAAAGTCCTTTTTTTACAACCAGTATTATTTTAATTCCGGTGTACTTTTACATCCTGTCGAGCTGGTGGTGTTGGTGGTATGGCGGATCCTTCGGATTACGGCCAATGATCGACATATATCCTTTGCTTGCCATTGCCTTAGCCGCTTTCCTGGAAGGTGTATTATTCAAACAAAAACTTTCATCGAAGGTTGTTGGCACTTGTATTGGATTGTTCATCGCACTTAATCTTTTCCAAACCATCCAATATCATTACAACATCATTCATTTTGATGGAATGAATGGGAAAGCGTATTTTAATTCGTTTGGAAAAACCAGCAAAGCAGATTGTGACAGGAGTCTTATAAAAAGCCCTGATTATGCGAAAGCGATGAAAGGCGAAGAATGGGAATAAATGTTCCTCGTTTCGCAACTATTAACTTATGTCTTGTTGTAGGGAAAAGTAAAAATAAATTATACTTACCGAAATGCCGCGTCGAGGCGTTTATTATAACAGTTCTCGACTGCGCCTGTCTGTCGGCAGACATGACTCGAACTGACATATTTAAACTAATCCTCGAAATACGCTGTTTTCAGATCAGCAGAAATATATCCCATTGGAGTCAAAAATAGTTTTTGCTTTGCATCATAAGAAACCTGGTGATTGATACTACCTCTTACTTCACCATCACAGGTATAACATGGAAATGTATTGATTAATTCTCCTTTGCTATTATAGGCATTAGCGCCATCTCTATTAACACTGTATACCTGGTTGCCTTTAAGATTAACCATTATGTCATATTCAGAAACAACAGGCATTTTCTTTATGGGTTCTGTAAGAATCACATTTTTATCGTTTCTTACAAGTTGTGAAGCATGAATAATTACAAGTGTATCGCTTTCTCTTATCACGTAATCAAAATCGCCAGGTGCGACACGTGTTAATGAAAGCTCCTCTTTTTTATTCCCGGTCTTATCTGCCATTTCATTCATAAACAACTTGTGGTTATATACCACAGCACCTGTCTTTTTGCCAGTGTTATCTACACAATAATATTTATCGAAACAGGCCGAATCGTTCAATAACCTGAATCCAATGCGTGAAAAGACTTCCAGTTTTTGTGATGAGCATTTGGTGTTACCCGTTTTCATTTCTTCCATCGATTGTTGCAGGCGTGTCAAAGGTGTTTTTTTTCCTGTAGTAAAACTAACACTCACCTCCTGCCCCTCGTCTGAACGGGCAAAGGCACAAGCATTACAAACTGCGCCACCAGAAATAAATGTTCCCGGGAAAAATGCTTTTCGTTTCAGGTCATAGTACCGCATAACCGAGTCATTCGAATTCACACGCACATAACGATTCGATGCAAATGAAATTTTAGTTGATTCCAACAATACCTTTCCTGTACTGTCAATGATCCAATTTGCGTTACATGCTGCTCCAAAACTAAAATCAGAAAACTCGTTACTGCTTCCCGGAGTTATTTCTTTTCCATCTTTATCCAGCAAAAAATACACTCTTGCTTTTTCATCATCGTAAGCCTTTATAAATGGGTTTGTGCGATAATATTCCAGGTCAATATATTTATACCCTTTTTGCCCGATCTGCTTTCCATCGGCGGTTGCAAGGTACTGCTTCAACTCACCCTTTTCATTTTTTTTAGATATACAGGTATAACCCTTAACAACCAGCTGATTTTCGTTGCTTTCATAAAAAACACTTGTATTCAATTCCGCCGGTATTTTGTTTTTATCCGTTACCTTGCTCCAGCCTGGTGACGATTGGAGTTTTTTACCTGTTTTATCTATTAAAAAACAATCTCCTGTTTTGGACTTTACACATGCTGCACCTGTATAAAAACTGCTGGCATAATCATACGCAAACGGAATAACTGTTTTATTGTTTACGTCAACATAACCACATTCGAATTTTTCATTTTTAACTGCAAGCATTCCTTCCGATGGAAGTTTTAGGTCTCTATACACACAAGGAATAAGTTCTTTCCCTGTTTCATCAATAACTCCAAAGCGACTTTGATTAACAACGCGGGCCAAACCATTTTCATAAAACTCCACCCTTTCGAAAGCCGGCTTAACAACTTGTTTTTTATCTGCGGTACAAAAACCCCATTTGGAGTCTTTTCTATATGGAATCAATTGTTGACTAAACACATGTTCAGCAACGAACATCGAAAGTATAGTGATTATCACTACAGATAGTTTCAGCTTGTACATACGTAAGGGGTTTCTATCCCAAATATAGCAAAAAGAAAATAGCAGAGAAAAAGTTGTTCAGTAAATTTACTTCCCGATACAGAACTTGCCAAAGATATTTCCAAGCAAGTCATCTGTAGTTACCTGCCCGGTTATCTCACCCAGCGCTTCCAATGAATAACGTATATCCATAGCCAGGAAATCAGTTTGAATGTTTTTACTCAACCCTTCCATTACACGGTACAATGCAGTATTGGCTTTACGTAATGCTTCCACATGGCGGACATTGGTAACCACCGTTTCTGTAACATTTAAAGCACGGTTATCAAACATAGCCACCAGTTTGGCCTTCAGATCATCGATATACAAACCTTCCTTAGCTGAGATATAGATAATGTTATCAATGTTTGCGAATTCTTTCTGAAGAGATGAAAGGTCTTCTGTATCGATTTTATTGCATACTACCAGTACCTGTGAATCGCCAATATGTTCCTGTAGTTTTTCAATCTCCACTTCTATATCTTTCACACTTAAGGCATGACCATCAAACAGGTAAATGATGATGGCAGATTTCTGCATGGCCTGGAGTGCCTTATTTACACCAATTTGTTCAATTACATCTGAAGTATCACGTATTCCGGCAGTATCAATAAAACGGAACAAAACTCCGCCAATGCTGATTTCATCTTCAATGGTATCGCGCGTTGTACCAGGAATTTCACTTACAATAGCCTTATCTTCCTGCAACAACATATTCAGCAAGGTCGATTTTCCTGCATTTGGTTTACCAACTATTGCTACAGGAATACCATGTTTAATTACATTCCCGATTTCAAACGATTCAATGAGACGTTCGATGATCCGTTGTATAGAAATAATGAGATTCTTTAACTCCGTGCGATCTGCAAATTCAACATCTTCTTCACTGAAATCCAGCTCGAGCTCTATCAACGAGGCAAAATCAACCAGGTTCTCCCTTAATATTTTTATTTTGCTTGAAAAACCACCTCGCATCTGGCTCATAGCTACCTGGTGAGAAACCGTAGAATTACTTGCAATGAGATCGGCAACTGCTTCTGCCTGGGAAAGATCAAATTTCCCATTCAAAAAACCCCGCAAGGTATATTCTCCGGCATTCGCCATTCTTGCGCCTCTTTTCACAAATAATTGTAGCAACTGTTGTTGTATGAATTGCGAACCATGACATGAGATCTCAATTACATTTTCGCCGGTGTATGAATGCGGAGCTTTAAATAAGCTAAGTAAAACCTCATCCACTATTGTGGTACCATCATAAATCAATCCATAATGAATGGTGTTGGCTTTTTTATCGGAAAGTGATTTGGGCTTTAGCTTTTTATCCGTAAAGCAGGTTTCCATGATCGCGATCGCATCGTCTCCCGAAAGACGGATAACTGCAATAGCGCCAACTCCGGGTGGAGTTGCCAATGCTACGATGGTATCTTTGGTTAACAGGTCCTTCATATACCTGGGTTAAATTTACAAATTTAAAATACAATAGCCGCTTTTATTTTCTGTACGCATTGGGGAAACCCGCCATTCTCATTTTTCAGAAACGAAGGATAAAATCAATAAACCTTCAGCTTTTATACATTTGACAGACAATGCTTTACATTACAGAAGCAGGTTCCTTTTATTTTGAGCAAAAACTTGATTAATCAGGTATAAAACCTTAATTTAGCATCCGTTATTTAGCAATTTAATTAAACCAGATATACTACCATGAGCGTATTAGTAAACAAAAATTCAAAAGTAATTGTACAGGGTTTCACCGGGAGTGAAGGAACATTCCATGCTACTCAAATGATTGAGTACGGAACAAATGTGGTTGGTGGTGTTACACCAGGAAAAGGTGGTACAAAACATTTAGATCGTCCGGTATTTAATACTGTTGCCGAAGCTGTAAAAGTAGCAGGAGCTGACGTTTCTATTATTTTTGTTCCGGCTCCGTTTGCTGCTGACGCTATTATGGAATCTGCCGACGCAGGTATAAAAGTGATTGTTTGTATTACGGAAGGTATCCCGGTTAAGGATATGATTGCTGTAAAAGAATATATCAAATCTAAAAACTGCCGTTTGATCGGGCCAAACTGCCCAGGTGTTATTACTGCGGGTGAAGCAAAAGTGGGTATTATGCCTGGTTTCGTTTTCAAAAAAGGAACAATAGGTATCGTTTCGAAATCAGGTACTTTAACCTATGAAGCTGCTGACCAGATTGTGAAAGCAGGTTTAGGTATTACTACAGCAATTGGTATTGGCGGTGATCCAATCATCGGAACACCAACTAAAGACGCTGTTGAGTTATTAATGAACGACCCTGAAACAGAAGCTATCGTAATGATAGGTGAAATTGGTGGTAACTATGAAGCTGAAGCTGCACGCTGGATTAAAGCAAACGGAAACAAAAAACCGGTTGTTGGTTTCATTGCAGGACAAACTGCTCCTAAGGGACGTACAATGGGGCACGCAGGTGCAATTGTAGGTGGAAAAGATGACACTGCTGAAGCTAAAATGGCTATCATGCGCGAGTGCGGAATTCACGTAGTTGATTCGCCAGCTGTTATTGGTAAAACAATGGCTAAAGTGCTTGGAAAAGTAACTGCATAAAAATGTTGAATTATACATTTTAAATTTTGAATGCAATCAGGGAAAGCTGGTTGCATTTTTTATATAAACAAACCTATGAAAAAATTATTTTTTATCTGTGCAGTATCAGTATCGGCATTATTCGCTGCCTGCGAAGGAAACACAAAAACGGAAGATGTTGGAGTTGGCTTAAGCAAAGGGGTTGAAGCTATTGAAGCAATGGCTGTAGACTCAAGTGCTGTAAAAGATTCTACTTTAGCATGCTCCTGTGAACATGGCTGCAAAACAAAAGAAGAGTGTGTAAAGCATTGCGGTGAAGGCTGCGGCATGCTGAAATAAATGTCAAATTTTGAATTTTAAATGTTGAATGAACAAAATAATTCAACATTTAAAATTCCCGGTTTTTCTCTTCTATCCATTTCGACATGTATTTTGTTCCGGAAATAGTATGATGCATCAGCATTGCGCCGGTGAAGTTATGCAGGCGATGTTCAGCGAGAGTATTCATAACCAATTCTATCTTTGATAGTAAATTTACTTTATGTTGTGAACTATTAAATTCCCGGTCCAGAATTTCAATCCCATTAAGCTGTGCCTTGTGCCAGCTTTTTTCATTTATATACAATTGAACCGCTGAATTCGCAATATCTCCGGGGTTATCTGCAATTGCTCCGCTCCATGGTAAATCTCCATGCATGGCTTCTGCACCCACCGAAGTAGTAACCGAAGGCGTTCCACATTGCATAGCTTCCACCAGCTTCCCTTTTAAACCTGCTCCAAATCGTAAAGGAGCTAAACAGAT
>DASWXS010000198.1:0-4098 GCA_036405375.1 Bacteroidia bacterium | reverse complement strand
TGGGTTTATCAATTGTTAAGCGTATTATTGATCTGTATGGTTATTCTATAGTTTATACGTATAAAGACGGTCAACATCATTTCAGCATTTCCTTCAACTAAAGAATTCCTTTAGAATTACTGAATAATCTTGTTATGCCTTCAGGAGGGCTAAAGATTTACATAAATATTACTTAAGAATGCCTAACCACATTTGTATTAAATTTTAATACAAACAACATGAAAACACTAATGATCGTTTCAGCCCTGGTACTTCTGACAGAATTTGCAGAAGCACAAAAACTAAAAGAAGCAGAGGTACCAATTGCCGTTAAAGAAGGATTTAAGCTGGCATACCCGGGAATAAAAGCTAAGGAATGGGAAAAAGAAGGCGATAAGTATGAAGCCGAATTCGATCTTAAAAAAACAGAAACTTCCGCTGTATTCTCTACAGATGGGAAGCTGCTGGAGACCGAATCTGAGATCGCCTTGGCTCTGCTTCCCAAAACAGTTTCAGAATACGTGAGCAAGAATTATCCTGGTCATAAAATCACTGAGGCTTCTAAAATTACAGAAACCGGAACCGGGAAGGTATATTACGAAGCCGAGATAACGAAAGGAAAAGATGAGACGGACCTCGTATTTGATGAGAATGGTACCTTTCTCCAAAAGGAAGAAAACCATGCTCCAAACGACAACGACTAACTGAAACCGCATAGTCAAATGTCGAGCAGCCCTTTCATTACTGAAAGGGCTTTTATTTTGCACTTAATCTACAACAAGAAATTTCTTAATCTAGTTCAATGGTTCCGGCAGGACAATGAATTTATCTTTGTGTCATAAAACATGGGAACAATGGACAGAAAAGATTTCATCAGGAAAGGGTTGCTTGGAACAGGAATGTTTGTTGCAACCGGCAGTATCGGTAACGTGCTAAAAAATGACATTGACGAACTTCATGAACTGGAACAAATCGGTTTTAACCATATTCCCAATCCAACAACAAAAATTATGGCAAATACAGTTTTACACAAAGCAGCAACAAGAGGGCATGCTAACCATGGTTGGTTAGATAGTCATCATTCATTTAGCTTCGCTAATTATTACAATCCCGACAGAATGCACTTTGGTGTGCTACGTGTTTTAAACGACGATCGTGTAGATCCGGGAATGGGATTCGGAACGCATCCACACGACAATATGGAGATCATTTCCATTCCGCTGGAAGGTGATCTGGAACATAAAGACAGCATGGGCAACACACAGGTTATTAAACACGGAGATATCCAGGTGCTAAGCGCAGGAACAGGAATTACACATAGTGAATACAACAGGAATAAAGACCGGCTTACAAAATTCCTGCAGATCTGGGTATTTCCAAACAAAAAGAATGTAACTCCACGTTACGACCAGATTACTCTTGATCTGAAAGACAGGCATAATAAATTCCAGCAAATACTTTCGCCCAATGCCGATGACGCGGGCGTTTGGATACACCAGGACGCGTGGTTTCATTTGGGTAAATTTGATAAAGACTTCAAAACCGATTACACCATTAAGAAAAAAGGAAACGGGGCATACATATTTGTGCTGAAAGGCGATGTTACTATAAATGATCAAGCTCTTAATGAAAGAGATGGAATGGGAATATGGGATACTGAGAAATTTTTCTTTACTTCGAACTCGGCAGATGCTGAAGTACTGATTATGGATGTGCCAATGACCATTTAATTTTCAAAAACACTTTATGAACGTAATAAAAACCGCACACACAAATTTCCCGGTGATCGACCTGATAAAAAACCGGTGGAGTGCAAGAAGCTTCTCTGAAAAACCAATTTCGGCTGATGATCTGAAAACCATACTGGAAGCAGGAACCTGGGCTTTCAGTGCAAATAATGAGCAACCCTGGAGAGTTATAGCCGCTCACAGAGGCAGCGAAACTTTCAACAAGATTGTTGATTGCCTGATGCCGGGAAATTCTCCCTGGGCAAAACACGCAGCTGCTTTGGTTGTTTCCATTGCGAAAACAGATTTTGAAAAAGAAGGGCATCCTGCTAATCTAACTGCTGAACACGACCTCGGAGCATTTAATGCTACGCTCGTTCTCCAGGCGCGTTCGATGGAAATTTTCGGCCACCCCATGGGAGGGTTCGACAAACAAAAAACAAAGGAGCTGTTTTCTTTGCCGGAGAATTTCAAACCCCTTGCTGTTATTGCATTGGGTTACCTCGATGATGCAGAAAAACTGGATGAGCCTTACAAATCAAGAGAACTTACAGCACGCTCCAGGAAAGGATTAAATGAAATAATGTTGTAAATTGCAATAAAAAGCATGAGCGATATTACAAAAACATATACCAACGGCGAAGTAACGATCGTATGGAAGCCGGCAACCTGTATCCATTCAACCAAGTGCTGGAAAGGAGCAGCAGGCCTTGCAGAAGTTTTTGATCCACGCGTTAAACCCTGGATCAAACCTGAAGGCGCATCAACGGAAAAAATCATAGCGCAAATAAAACAATGTCCTTCGGGCGCGCTGAGCTATTATATGAATGCCGAAAGAGAACAGAAAACTGACCTGCAGATAGAGTCTGAAAGTATTGTAGAAGTAATGCCTAACGGACCGTTAATGGTGTATGGAAACATCACGGTAAAAGACAAGCATGGAAACGAAGCGCGCAAAAATAAAGTAACGGCTTTTTGTCGTTGTGGTCATTCATCAAACAAACCATATTGCGACGGAGCTCACCAAAAAATTGGTTTTAAAGATTAACTAGCCTAAAAAAGATTTCAATAGTTTACTTTTAGATGTTGATTTTAACCTTCTTAAAGCCTGTTCTTTTATTTGCCTTACCCTTTCTCTCGACAGATCGTATTTCTCCCCAATTTCTTCATAAGTTAACGACTCGGCCAAACCAATTCCGTAAAACATAATTAACACATTACTCTCCCTGGACGTTAATGTAGCCAGAACTCTTTGTATTTCTATGCTTAAAGAAGAGGCCAGCAAAAATGTATCTGGTTTTTCGCCCATTGGATCGTGTATAATATCTACCAGGGCTAAATCTTCGTGACCAGAGAATGCCGCATCAGCAGAAATATGGTTTTGCCCTGCACTTATTGTAATTTGAATTTCAGCAACAGGAATATTTAACTCTTCGGCTATTTCCTCCACACTGGCCGGACGCTCCAGTTTTTGTTCCAAAAGTGATTCCGCCTTCCGGATCTTATTCAGTGCACCAAGTTTATTTAATGGCAATCGGATAATCCTGGATTGTTCTGATAATGCCTGCATAATTGACTGCCTGATCCACCAAACAGCATAAGAAATAAACTTAAAGCCACGGGTTTCATCAAACCGTTGAGCTGCTTTTATCAGGCCAAGGTTACCTTCATTGATCATATCTGCCAAACCCAATCCTCGATTTTGATATTGTTTTGCAACTGAAACAACAAATCTTAAATTGGCAGTAGTAAGTCTTTTTACTGCTTCCTGATCGCCTGCCCTGATGCGTTGTGCAAGGGATATCTCTTCTTCAGGGCTTATCATATCGTGTTTGGAAATATCATTAAGATACTTATCTAAAGATTCTGTTTCACGGGAAGTAATGGATTTACTGATCTTTAGTTGCCTCATGATATTGTATTAAATTAATAAAGACTATCTAAACCATATATAAATGGTCACAGCCCTAAAAGAGTAGAATAATTGATTGTAAATACTATCTACGAATTAATTGTAATACAAACTTCTCAAAGATGTAATCAAATATACAACAATTTATCTACCGAATCTTTGATGTGCAATATATCATCAGGCAATCGCTTCATTAATGTGCGGCAACCTTCCCAACTTCTTTAATGTTCTTAAGTGTGATTGCAAAGCTCTCATAAAAGTAGTATGCTCCATATAAGGAATGTTGTACTCTTCTGTTGTTGCCTTTACAATTTTTGCAATCTCCGGGTAATGAACATGACAAATAGAAGGGAATAAATGATGTTCGATCTGGAAATTCAATCCTCCCACATACCAGGATAGTAATTTATTCTTTCTTGAAAAATTCACAGTTGTCTTTAATTGATGTACCGCCCAGTTACTTTCTATGTTGCCTTCTGA
>DASWXS010000197.1:0-4749 GCA_036405375.1 Bacteroidia bacterium | reverse complement strand
GCCTGTCTTGGCGACGTTTTTAATTTGCCCATGAGCACAATTACCATTATTGAAGATGCTTTAATGATTTTGATGTCTTTATTTATGATTATTCATTTAACCTTTCAACTATGAAAAAGACAGCATTTATATTTATCACGTTCCTGATCGTAAATATAACATTGGCTCAGCATAATCATCAGCATATGCAGGATACAATAAAGAAAGAGGAACATGATCAGACTGCTCATAACGAACATCAAATGCCGCCAATGAGCCATTCATTTTCTCTAAATCTTCCTATGAGCAGAAATGGCTCCGGTACAGGTTGGCTTCCTGATTCTACACCCATGTATGGATACATGATTCATGGAAAGAAATGGATGTATATGATTCATGGAAATGTTTTTCTTCGGTATACAAAGTCAGACATCATTGACGCTGGCTCGAGAGGATCAGAGAAGTTTGATGCAATAAATTGGTTTATGGGTATGGGACAAAGAAGAGTTGGCAGGAATGGACTCTTCCGGTTTAGTACAATGATGTCGCTTGATAATCTCTTTGGAGGAAATGGATATCCATTACTATTTCAAACCGGAGAAACCTGGCAGGGAAAACCACTTGTTGATCGTCAGCATCCCCATGATCTTTTTTCAGAATTATCTGTAGGCTATACGCAAGCGTTCAATAAAAACCTTGACTTGTTTTTATACCTTGGATACCCCGGCGAACCTGCACTCGGATCAGTTGCTTTTATGCACAGGGTGTCGGCTCTTTATGGCCCGGATGCTCCTCTTAGTCACCACTGGAATGATGGAACACACATTACCTTTGGTGTTCTGACCGCAGGAGCTCGGTACAAAAAATTTAAACTGGATGTTTCCAATTTTACCGGGAGGGAACCGAATGAGAACCGTTATAATTTTGATATGCCGAGGTTTGATTCATATAGTGCAAGATTGTCCTTCAATCCAAATCCGTATTGGGCATTCCAGGTTTCACAAGGATTTGTAAAATCCCCTGAATCAATAAAGCCGGAGGAGAATGTCTATCGCACCACTGCTTCGGCAGTTTATAGCAAGCCATTGAGCAAAACGAAGTTTTTAAATGTAACAGGATTATGGGGATTAAATCAAAGTCACTCAAACGAGAATGCCGCAGTACTGGAATCTGCTTTCGTGGTTAAGCGATTCTCGGTATTCGGGAGATATGAATATGTGGAAAAATCAATCGATGAACTTAATCTTGATGACACGCAATTTGAGCACGATGCATTATTTGGTATAAACGCACTTTCCGTTGGACTAAGCTATGATGTAGTAAATTCAAAGGCTCTTCGTATGGCATTGGGAGGGCAGGGGACCTATTATTCTGCAGATAGCAGGCTAAATAGTCTTTATGGTAAGAATCCGCTATCAGGTCAGCTATTCCTTCGGATTTATCCTCCCCGTATGAAAATCCGAATGTAGTTTAATACTGATTTTTGACAAACATTACTGCGAAAGCGAGGTCAGAGATAAAATCTGGTTTAATACTTTGCCGGCGACACTCCAAATTTCTTTTTAAAGGCGGTACTAAAATGTTGCAGGGATGCATATCCTAATTCAAACGCGATCCGGCTAACAGTTTTTTGTTTTTCGCGCAAAGCCCTTCGTGCCATTTCCAACCGAACATCGGCAAGGTAAGCAAAAACAGGTTGGTTGAATAATTCTTTAAACCCACGCTTTAGTTTAAATTCATTTATACCTGCTATGGCTGCCAATTGAATGAGTGTGGGTGGCGCATCCATATGAGTAAGCAAATAGTCGCGTGCAAAAATGATACGTTCTTTATCGTATTCGTTTTTTATATATAGTGTGCGGGGTTGTTGAGCAATAATATAATTTTCCTGTTGTAGCCAGAGGAGATCCAATACACGTGCATACATGTACATGCTCTTTGTTTCTTCCTTACCAGGATAGTGAGTAAGTGCAGAAATACATTGTTGCATGGCTGCATCCAATACCAGGGGCTGCTTCGACAAGAATAGTTTTTTTTCTTTTTTAATGTTCTTTGCAAAATCCTGTAATGTTTTATTACCTGTTACAACCAGTGCTCCGAATACTTCGGGGGAAAACTCTACGATCAAATGCTGATCTGGCGCGCCTGCTTTCTTCCTGGAAATTGTTCGTTTACCGTATTCGAGATTATGCTGCAAAGTATGCAGGTTGCACCAGCACCACACAGTATTATCCTTGTGTTTTTTAAAGTTGAATACTTCGATTGTGTGTCCGTCGGAACTAATAATACGAATCCCCATTTATCCTGTAAATATAACTATTTATCCTTTTAATGTAATATCACTTGAAACATTAGCGTCTACTTTTGCAATGTCAAACGAAAGAAATAAGTTATGATAGAAATATTTAAAACAGACATTAAGCACAAGGAAACTAAAAGGCAGGTGCTTACAGCCATACATCAGCAATGGCCGGGTGTGGTAGCCACGCTTGATCTTGAGGATCGTGACCGTGTGCTTCGGGTAGTTGGTGCCTGGGCTCCGGTTCCTATCCAGGAAATAATTGACATGATAAAAACAAAAGGATTTGTATGTGAAATATTAACCGACTAAAAAAAATAAATAATGGTAAACTTTAAAAAACTAAGAAAAATGATAGAAGTACAAGGAAACGGAAACATTGTTTCGCGTGAAATAAGTGTAAGCACTTTTGTTCGGCTGCACCTGGGTTGCAAAGGTATTGTTGAGCTACATCAAAGTGATGAAGAAAAAGTAATTGTTGAAACAGATGAAAACCTGTTAGATCACTTCTCAGCGGTCAATGCAGGAAGAACATTGTATGTTTCTACCCAGGAAAAATTACGTCAACCTGCTTTTACATCCTGTGTTGTAAAAATATTCCTGAGGCAATTAAACATTTTATATGTACGTAACGATCATGGAAATGTAATTTGCCCGAATGAAATCACACTTACCGAACCACTGAAAATTACAGTACAGAGTGTTGGAGAGAACGAACTTTTTTTTAATGTGCCATCTGTTAAAATACTTTGCCAGGCACATGGTAATACCATATTAAAGGGCCGCACGGGGAAGCTGGAAATTAAAAACATGAGCCAGGGCGATCTTAATGCTTCACAACTAAAAGCTGGTGAGCTTTCTATTAAAAACATGACACAAGGCAATGTGTGGTTGCATGCCGATGAGTCAATCTCTATATCACATTATGGTAAGGGATTTATTCATTATACCGGCAACGCAGTAGTGAAAGATATAAAGCAATACGGAGACGGAGAAGTGAAACGGATTAATTAAATTATTTCCTTGGTTTCAGCTGTTTCAGGAATTCGGAAGCATAAACAAAATCCAGGAGCTCCTGGTTGTCAGTAGTAAGAATTTCTTTGTTATTACCCTGCCACCACATGTTTCCTTTGTAAAGGAAAAGAATGTTCTGACCAATCTCCATTACGGAGTTCATGTCGTGCGTAATAACTACTGTAGTCATCCCAAATTCTTCGGTAACTTCTTTGATAAGAGCATCAATCACCAAAGAAGTACGTGGATCGAGCCCGGAGTTTGGCTCATCACAAAATAAATACTTTGGATTGTTGGCAATAGCCCTGGCAAGCGCAGCACGTTTTTTCATCCCTCCGGAAAGCTCAGCAGGATACAATTTGTTTCTTCCTTCCAGGTTTACTTTCTTCAAACAAAAATTTACACGTTCGTCTTTTTCTTCCTTGCTCATTTCTGTGAACATATCTAATGGAAAAGCAACGTTTTGTTCAACAGTTAATGAATCGAACAGTGCGCCGGCCTGGAAAAGCATACCGATCTCTTTACGCACTTCCTGCTTTTGTTTTTCAGTACTGGAAGTAAATGAACGGCCGTCGTATTCAACTTCCCCGTTATCGGGTTGATGCAAACCAACCATCATCTTCAGGATAGTTGTTTTTCCTGATCCGCTTTCTCCAATAACAAGATTGGTCTTTCCTGTTTCAAACACAAAAGAAACATCATTAACAACCTTCCGGTCGCCAAACGATTTATTTATGTTTTTGATCTCAATCAATTTACAAGCATTAATTGTGTAATAATCAGGTTGGCAATAAGTATAAGTACACTATTGTATACAACCGAACGTGTACTTGCTTTACCAACTTCCAAGGCTCCACCCGAAGTATAGTACCCATGAAACGCGGAAACAGAAGTAATGATAAAAGCAAATACTATTGTTTTGGTAAGCGAGTAATAAATGTTGAACGGAATAAAAAACGATTGAATACCGAAAATGTATTCATAAGAAGTACATGCCCCCGAAGCTACACCAAAAATATATCCTCCCAAAACTCCTAAAAACATACTGATAACGATCAGGAACGGATTAATGAACATAGCAGCCACAACTTTTGGAAGAATAAGATAACCTGCAGAATTGATTCCCATGATCTCAAGCGCGTCGATTTGTTCAGATATACGCATTGTTCCTATTTCGGAAGCTATATTTGAACCTACTTTACCGGCCAGGATCAGACTTATGATTGTGGGTGATAATTCGAGCACAATTGATTCACGGGTCCCCAAACCTACTGCATACAAAGGAATGAAAGGACTTGTGAAGTTATAAGCAGATTGAATGGTAATAACTCCGCCCATAAATAAAGAAATGATCGATATCAAACCAAGCGAACCAATGCCCAGCGAATCAATCTCCGAAATAATCTGTTTGTAATACACGGAAAATTTCTCTGGTTTCCCAAAAACACGTTTCAGTA
>DASWXS010000196.1:0-3721 GCA_036405375.1 Bacteroidia bacterium | reverse complement strand
CTGAGCCCAACGATGTGACCATTGGGGATATATGCGATGTGGGCTTTACCAAAGAAAGGCAATAAATGGTGTTCACACAAACTGTAAACTTCAATGTCCTTTACAATAACCATCTGGCTATAGTCCTCTTTGAACATGGCCGATTTAAGGATCTCTACCGGATCCAGCTCATATCCCTGTGTAAGATACTGCATGGCTTTTGCAGCGCGTACCGGGGTTTTTAATAAACCCTCACGTTTATCGTTTTCCCCCACATCTTTCAGAATGTGGTGATAGGATGAAGAAATTGACTCTACAAGTTTTTTGTTGTACTTATCAACTTTCTTATATCCTTTCTCATCGTGTTCAAATTCGTCGTTCAGCATATCGTAAAGTATTATTCGCCAAAATATTCTACAAAATTATTTTCTGTTTCATACAGCTTTACGCAATGTAAAGCAGCTCCCATTTCTTTTATCTCCGGGGCAAGAATATCCCATATTGCAATGGCTACGTTTTCGGTGCTTGGTAAAATTCCTTTTAAAAACGGAACATCCGTGTTCAGGTTTTTATGATCCAGCTCCAGACATACTTTGTTCCTGATCAATACGCTTAATTCTTTCAGGTTAATGATAAAACCTGTATCAGGATTTGGTTTACCTTTTACAGTGATAAACAAATCGTAATTGTGCCCGTGCCAGTTTTTGTTGGAACACTTACCAAAAACCTCCAGGTTCTTTTCATCGCTCCAGTTCGGATTGGCTAATTTGTGAGCTGCGTTAAAATGCTCTTTTCGTGTTAAATATACCATAGCAATACTGCAAATATACTATTTGTTAATCAATGAAGAATCGTGATATTTATTAAATAAAGTCTTATCTTTCGGGTCTTGAAAAAGACGGGTTTTATACTGTGTTTATTTGTTCAGGCATATGTTATGCTTGGGCAACAATATCCTTTCTGGACGGATACGCGCAATAACTATTTTATATCCAATCCCGCAGTTGCCGGCACCCGTAAAACAGTTGATGCGAGGGCAAGCTACAGGTATCAGTGGGTAGGTATTCCTGATGGCCCTAAAACATTGACCCTGAGTGCTCACAGCAGGTTTTATAAAGGAAAAATGGGAGCAGGTTTTTTTGTATACCAGGATAAACTGGGACCTCAGAAAATAACAAGCGTGGCAGGAGTATATGCATTCCACCTGAAATTTGAGGATACGGAATTCTCATTTGGGGCAAATGCAAGTTATAATGTAAATGGCCTTGATGTTAGTAAAATTACTTATCTCAATTCGCACGATGCGCTTTTGATCAATGCCACTACATACGATAAAGCGAAAATGATGAATGCTGCAGCCGGTTTTTTAATGCACAATGAAAAGTTTTATGTTGGGCTAAGCATGAACAATATGCTTGGAGCCAGTTATAAATTCAGGGAAAATAAAAAATCAAAAAAGCATACTGATATAACTACAGTGCAGCACTATATGTTTGGTGTAGGGTATAACTGGGCAGAAAATCCTGATTTTGTATTTGAGAACAGTTTAACAACCAACTTTGTAGCCGGAACTCCGTTACTGGTTGATTATAATCTGAAAATGCATGTAAAGAATGCTTTTTATTTTGGTGGAGGGATCCGTTTGAAAACATGTGTATACGGGCAGATTGGCTATACCATAGCCGGCATTGCGCAAATAGGTTATTCTTATGATTTTAATACCAATGGATTAATGAAAACCAATGCGGGTAGCCATGAGTTCAGGCTGGTGTATGTATTCGACAATTCCGCGCATGAACATCACCATGGTGGACACGGTTTTGAAAAACGAAAATTCCAATACCTGTTGTAAATCGATTGAGGAGGAAGGTGATGATTGCACAACGACTAAAGAAGTTCATAAATATAAAAAACCAAAACAGTATTTTCATTTACGCTGTTCTTGTTGGTATAATAGCTGGTTTGGTTTCGATGGCTTTCTCGTGGTTACTTCACTTTCTCGAGTACTTTTATAACTCTTTTCATCAACACAAAGCTGACGAATATTTTACTTTCACACAAAAGATAGATTTTATCTTTAAGCATCCCGGCTCTTCACTCATTGTATTGTTGTTGCCTGCTTTCGGTGGATTGATTGCAGGACTTATTGTATATCTTTTTTCTCGCGATTCCAAAGGAACGGGCACTGATGAAATGATTTACGCCTTTCATCATAAGGAAGGTAAAATTGATACAAAGATCCCGGTATTTAAATCGCTTGCAACCTTATTTACTTTGCCCACAGGTGGTAGCGGAGGAAAAGAAGGTCCTATTTCGTTTATTGGAGCAGGAGTTGGTGTATGGGTTTCCAATATTGCGAAAGCAGGTGCCAGGGCGAGAAGAACATTACTGCTGGCAGGAACTGCTGCAGGATTAGGATCGGTATTTAAAACGCCGCTTGGAGGCGCGCTTACTGCCGCAGAAATGGTTTATAAAGAAGATATAGAGGCAGATGCGCTTATTCCATGTTTTATTTCATCGGTTACAGCTTACCTGGTTTATACATTGTATGCAGGCACTGAACCTTTCCTGAATGTTTCAGGTATCACCAGCTTTCACTTTAGTGAAATTGTATTTTACCTTATCCTGGGAGTATTGTGTTTTACATTTGGCTATCTTTTTATTCGTGGCTTTAATAATGCAAAAGCATTTATCGGGAGGATTAAGATCGCTTCTTACCTGAAGCCGGCTATCGGTGGTTTATTAACCGGGGCAATTGCACTCATCTTATTTGAAGTTGCCGGAACAGGAAGTTTGTTTTTGGAAACAACCATTCATGGACGCATGCCTGATTTTTTTGGCGACGGATTGTGGTTTGAATTGCTGCTGAGTTTACTCATCATTGCTTTTGTAAAAATTGTAGCAACAACGTTAACAATAGGAAGCGGTGGTTCTGCAGGTATTTTTGGACCTTCACTGTTTATTGGTGCTATGCTGGGAGCAGCCGTGGGCGTTGCTGCACAACATTTTCTCGGGCATAAAGTAAGCATTGCATCGTTTATGGTTGTTGGGATGGGTGCTTTTTATTCGGGTGTTGCAAATGCTCCAATAGCTGGTATTGTGATGATTGTGGAGATGACAGGAAGCTATGTGCTGTTGCCGCCACTTATTTTGGTGTCGATATTTACATTCATACTCTCCAAACAAATTTCCTTTTATAAAAACCAGGTTGATAATCGATTCAAAAGCCCGGCACATAGCTGGGAAATGAAAAATGATATTATTGACCAGATTTTAATTAAAGATCATTTTCCTGAATACCGTTTGCTTGCTATGGTGAAAAGAAATTCAACGGTTATTGAAACCCTTAATCTTGCTGCGGAAATACAGGCAAGTGATTTTGTGGTTGTGAATGATCAGTTGAAATACCAGGGTATGATCTCGCTTCGGAGTGTTGATTATGAGATCACAAAAAAACTGGGCGATACAAAAGTTCCTGTTTCCCGCTTTATGGATAAATCAGTTCCTTATGTAAAACCTTCCGATAAGTTAAGCAAGGCACTGGACGTGATCATGCGCCATGATGTAGATAAAGTAGCAGTAGTAGAAGATGAAATTACTGTTGGTTATATACGTTCGAAGGACATTTTTGATGCTTACACACAGCAGTTGAAGAGCAAGAAGGACAATTCCTGATTGTTTATTATTTCGGATTCCTGGTTTCGGGTTAAGGTAGACACTAAACTAGGAACTCGAAACAAGA
>DASWXS010000195.1:0-1552 GCA_036405375.1 Bacteroidia bacterium | reverse complement strand
TAATTAATATAAAACCAGGACACAAAGGAGGTATTAGCCAGCTTGCTTTTAATTCCCGTTACAATTACCTGGCTTCCGTTGGAGTGGATGGAATGATAAAAAACTGGAACAATAAAGGAGAATTATTAGGAACCATCAGTGCCTTTGATGAAAAAGATTATCTCTACATCAATACCGATAATTACTATTACACGTCAAAAGGAGCATTAAAAAATATCGGCTTCCGTATTCAGAACCGTATCTTTTCGTTTGACCAGTTTGATCTCAAATATAACCGGCCGGACCTTGCATTAAAAGAGCTCCCTTTTGTTGATACCATGTTATTGGAAAGTTACAACAACGCCTATTTAAAGCGCTTAAAAAAGATCAACGTAAATGAAAATGATCTTACGGTCAAAAAAAATGTTCCTTCCCTTACACTTACGCTTCCTAAAAGTTTAAACACAACACATTCCGAATTCTCTTTTGACATTAACGCCGGCGACAGCATCAGCACACTTCAGAAATTATTTATTACCATTAACGGAGTTCCTTCCGGGAGTAAAACCGGGGAAGATCTCACCGGTAATAAATTGAATAAAAAAGTAACCCTTGATCTGGGTCCGGGTGAGAATATGATACAGGTTTATGTAAGTAATTCGGACAACATCAACTCATTGAAACAATCATTTAAAGCTGTATATAAAACCAAAGCACAAAAACCTGATCTGTATATTGCCTGCATCGGGGCCGGGCATTACCAGCAAAAAGAATTCAATCTTGAATATGCAGAAAAGGACGCCCGTGATGTTGTGGAATTATTTTCAGGATCGAAATTGTACAACAATGTGTATAGCAAAATACTCGTTAACGAATCGGTAAAAAAAGACAGTTTAAAAGCTCTTCGGAATTTTGTGGAAAAAGCGAGCTACAATGATGTGGTAATAGTATTTGTTGCCGGACATGGTATACTCAACAAAAATCTTGACTATTATCTTTCCACGCATGATATTAACTTCGCAAGGCCGGAAGAAAACGGTATTGCATATGAAGAGCTGGATAACCTGCTTGATAATATTCGTTCACGTAAAAAAGTTTTATTGATTGATGCATGTCATAGCGGTGAGATTGACAAGGAGGAAGTAGACATAAAACCTGATACGGTAATTCAGAAGTCGGATGACAAACTGAGTTTCAGAGCCGCGGGAACCACTATTCAGAAAAAAGGCGACATGAGTCTTAAAAGCTCTTTCGAACTATCTAAAACATTGTTTGCTGATATGAGGGTAAATAATGGAACAACTGTTATTTCTTCGGCAGGCGGTGCCGAATACGCATTGGAAAGTAAGGAGTGGAAAAACGGGGCATTCACGTTCTGCTTTTTGAAAGGACTAAAAAAAGGGAAAGCTGACGTTAACGGGGATAACGAAATTTACCTCGGTGAATTACAGGAATATCTGTCAACTACAGTTTCGGAATTAACAAAAGGTAAACAGGTATCTACCAGCAGAACAGAAAACCTGCAGAACGACTTTAGAATATGGTAAGATGGCTAAAACATATAACATTATTG
>DASWXS010000194.1:0-7986 GCA_036405375.1 Bacteroidia bacterium | reverse complement strand
TATCGGGACAAACAGGAAGCGGAAACTATCTGAAGGATTTTCATGTATCATCTATAGCAAAGCTTCATCCATACCTGACTCAGATTGGATCAAGGCTAATGGTTTACAGAATTTTTTCCTTGAAAAGAAATACCTGCAAGCCATGGAAATACTTCACGAGGATGCTATCTCATTCAGATACGCGCTTGTATACAGGGGCCAGGAACCCATACTTGGAGCGGCTTTTCAGATAAATGATTTTACCGCAGATGTGTTTGGCGATATTCTTCATATGCAGCTCCAGGATATACAATCAAAACGTGCAAAATTATTTGAACATTATCTTGATCATAAAAAAGACAGTGTAGTGATGCGCCTGGTTACCTGTGGCAATAATTTCATCAGTGGTGAAAATGCATTCACATTCAGTCATTCACTAAAAAGGAACCAGGCCTTCCAGATCCTTCAATTGGTTGCAGATGCCGTTGGCAAATCAGTAAAATTGAGGGGGAAAATTTCTGCCGTACTAATAAAAGACTTTTATAAAGACCGATTACCTGCCGAGACCTTTGACGACAAATTCATCGAATTCTCTGTAGAACCCAACATGATCGTAACTGTTCCAAAAGAACTCAACAGTATTAACGACTATATCTCATCATTCTCAAAAAAATACAGGAACAGGGCAAAGAACATCTTGAAAAATAAAGAGGGTGTCGAAATAAAAGAGCTGAGTTTTGAAGAAGTAAAAAAACAAAATGCTTCTATTTATCATTTATATGAGAATGTATTCAATAAAGCAAAGTTCAAGCTCGTAAAATTATCCTACGATTACTTTACTGAAATGAAACGTCTATTCCCGGATGAGTTTAAGGTACATGGCTTTTTCAGGAATAATGAACTGCTTGCATTCACTTCTTCCATTCTTCTTAAAAACACATTAGAGGCTCATTTTATAGGATTCAATTACGATCAGAATAAAGAGTTCGAATTATATCAAAATATTCTGTATCATTTTATTTCTTTAGGAATTGACTATAAGAAAGATTTTATTGATATGGGCAGAACTGCTTCTGAAATCAAAAGTACTACAGGGGCCAAAGCAAATGAGCTTGTTTGTTATATAAAACCTCAAAATACGGTAAGCAAAGTTGTTTTAAGCCCGTTCATTTCCTTTTTGCAGCCGACAGAGTGGATCCCGAGAAATCCTTTTAAGGAAGAAGCTGAATCCTAATTAATCAGTTGATTTATTTTTGTGACCCAAGGATATCCAGCGCTTCCTGGATAGAGATCACTTCGCCTTTGAACATAGCAATAACAAACGCATCGTTAAAGCCTTTTTCTGCGAGCGTTGCTTTGGCCTTAACCGCATCGTTATAGTTTGCGTATGAGCCCGCTGTGTACCGAACAAGGCCGGTAGCTGTAGTTACTTTTTCTACATTTGCAACATCTTTGGTTCTTTCGTCAAACGACGCGTCGTTCGCTTTTTTGAGGGCTCCGATCTGAACACGGAATGTTACCAATGTTTTATCAAAAGCATTTATCTTGTTTTTGTTTTCATCCAGCTCTTCATTCTTCGCGTCGTTCTGATCTTCAAAAGTAGCGCCGGCCTGAACGAGACCTATACGTTTTCCGTCTTTATAAGCAGCCACAAATGCATCGCTGTATCCTTCCAATACCACATCTGCTTTTGCAACCATTGCACGTTCCAGCGTATTGAATGATTCAGTTACATACTTATAATATCCGTCATCTGTTTTTAATTCAATAACTTTTCCTACGTGCTTGAATAAGGTTGGAGAAAGTGGATGTTTGTATGCCCCCAATTGCACACGGTATACAATTCCTTTTGTAGAAACCGGGTTGGTTGTAGTGTTATTGGTATTCGGATTCTTAGCAGCCGATTCCTCAATTTCTTTTTGCAATTCTTCCTGCCCGTTTATTGAATAGTATTGCCCGCCTTTAAAATAGCCTACTTTTGCATCTTTCACACCTTCTGCTATAAATTCTTCTTTACGCTTAATAGCGAGTTTAATATCGTTGTAGCTACCTGCAGTATAAATAACAACCGTATCTCCCACCATAGTAGAACGTACGTCACCAATGCTCAAGAGATAAGCCATGATATCGCTTGGTACACCACCTTTAAACTTCGCAAGCTCCACTGTATATTCTTTTTCTGTAGCATTTGGATTTATTTCCTGTGTTTTTGGTTTTCGCGCAGAGTCCAGGTCAATGTTCTTAGCAAAAATTCCTGTCGAGTCGTAATACACATCATACCAGTACTGGGCCATCTCATCTGTTATTCCAACACCAACACCGTTCGCGATCATGCTGGAAGGCGTAGGTAACTCTTCGTCATAATAATCGGGAGTAAGGTCTTTATCATCATCAACAGGACATCCTTTTCTGTCTACTTTAGCCACTTTCGGGGTTTTATGGCAATCATCATTAAAATCGCTTACGCCATCGCCATCCTCATCGTCGTTATCAACTGCAAGGTATTGTACATCGTCGTAATAATTATCCGGAAGCGTATCCATTTTAGGTTTGGTAACAAGATCGTAATGCAACGAGAAGGATGTCATCACAAACTTATCTTTTGATTTTGTTCCCACCCTGTCGCCAACACTTGTGTTACTTATACCATCCAGGTAATCGGTAAATGTAAAATGAAAAGTGGTTCCGATTTTAAATGTTGCCCTGTCGCTCACTTTCAATAAAATACCTCCACCAACGGGAACAGCCCACGAACGTTCAGGATATTTCCCAAAGCCATCCGCATTCAATTCGCGGATATCGGTTTCATAGGTGTAATCTCTAACCAGGTTTACCGCACCTGATGCTCCGGGATCTGTTTCAGGAAGATTTTTTATCGACCCATCGCTCCAGTAATAGTATTTGTTTCCATACGCATCCTTAAGATCGGTTTTGGAAAGAAATTCAAATCCCTCAAAACCGGTCTCCAGCCATGGACGCCAGCTATACTTATCCGTTTTAAAGAGGTGAGAGAAATCATACATCACCCGTAACCCACCCATGCGAATCTCTGACTGAAAATTTTCGTTACGGAGCCCTAGCCTTTCATTAGCGCCCAGTTTCCCGAACATTCCATAAAAATTCAAATGAAATGATTTACTGAGTGGCTGGGAAACAATTAATTCATAGCCAATGCGTGAAGTGGAAAAGGGTTGTGCGTGTTTTGTATATAAATCGCCATAGTACGACAGCATGCCCGTTCCAAAACCTACAGTAGGTTTATAGATATCTCCTAAAGCAGGCGGGGCAATTTCGGAAGTATCTTTTTGTTTTTTCTTTTTTGAACTGAGGTTTTCTTCGGGTTTAGCAATACTGTCGTTTTGCGAATAAAATTCACTGAAGGGAATTGCAACGAACAATAGTATAACTAACAGTTTTCTTAGCATAAAAGCTAATTTCAAATATCCTCAAATGTAATGAATTTTACCAATAAAGTAAAATCACCTCAGCCATTTCTGGTTAGAGATCATCAGTGCTTCCTGCACTGTAACACGTTTTCCATTATTATACGCAGTAACAAATGCACCGGATATATTTCCTTTTACTCCATCTCTTTTATCGCGTGCGCTTTTATAATCGGAGTAGTTGCCGATAAGAAATTTGGTAAGGCCTTCGTGCATATCTGTCCTGATATTATCATTGATATTATATAATGAAGCTATTTTGTCGACAGTGATATTGCTGCGAAACGCTCCAATCTGCACCTGGAAATTAAGTCCCGCCACGGTTGTTGCTTTTGATGTGCTATTATTGTTATTGGTTGCAACTGTATTGGTTGCAACAGGCTCTGCCGCATTCGTATTAACCGGTGCTACTGTGTTGGTGTTAACAGGAGTTACCGTGTTTGTAACTGGTTCAACTGTGTTGCTTGTAACAGTTGTTGTATTTGTTTCGGGAGTAACTGTATTGGTTACAACCGGATCGCTGCCTGCTTCTTTAGGTAAATTCACTGTACTTTCCGGAGCCAGTATTTTTTGAGTCTGGTCGTTTTCAAGGTATGAAAATTCACCATTGATAACAGGATTGGAAGAAGGACGCTGATCCATGATGAGTTTGTAAGAGATCTGCAGCTCTTCTGATGAAGGTAAAGAAACCCAAACAAACTTAGCGACCTGTTCGCTGAAAGTAAATGAAGCTCCATTTGTAGCGATACTTGTAGCTTTGAACCCAGCCGGTATTTTGTCGGTGTATTTCGCGAATCCTTTTATGTTCTCTTTTTTAATGGCAATTACCACTTCGTACTCGGTAGGACTAATATTGGTAATTCTCCTGTTGCTGCTTACTGCTGCATTAGGGTCTCTCGGAGGGCTGAACGACTCCGGCACTTTTCCATCACCAGCACCAGTTGTTGAAGTAGTGTTGGTAGTTGCTACAGAAGAAGTTGAAACGGGAGTAACAGTATTGGTTACTACCGAAGAAGCTCCGTCTATAACTATATCAACAGGGCCAAATTCATTTTGCTGCTTTGCGTTGTTTACGATGTAGGAAAACTTCCCTTGTACCTGTTTGGTTCCCTGGGCAGCTGCATCTGTTGTTACAATAAACTTAACTGTAAATTCTTCATCAGCAGGTAAAGCAGTCCAGATATATTTAACAGCCCCATTCACAAACGAAAACGTTCCTCCTTTGCTATCCAGTTCTTTTGCTGTAAAACCTTGCGGAAGATCAACCTGTAATTTCGAAAATCCACTTATTGTACCTTTTTTCACCACAATCTCAGCCGTGAACTCTGTTCCGGGCTTAACATTGGATGGTAATTTAGGTGTGATTGTAACCCCATCGCCGAAGAAAATGTTATAAAATAATATCGCAATCGAATTAATTAATAAAATTATATACTTCAGCATGGTTTTTTGTTTATGAAATTACTGCTCAAAGAAGTAATCAATGAGCCGGTTGATGCTGTCAACCGTAAAATCATTGGTTCCTTCAAAGAATGAGTCTATTGTCCTCGTTATTTCATCTGCGGATATATATCCGTCACTATTAATATCTGCTTGTTTAAGGTCGGCAGGTATAGTACTTGCGTTTCCTTTTGAATTTCCCTTTGATTTATTTTCAATTTCTTTCAGGTAGTCAAGACTTGGAGCTTCGTTGAATTTATCGCTACGCTCTACAGCAAGCGAATCCCACTCCAGCTGATGTTTAGCCAATTCTGCTTCATCTATGGTAACACCAAAACCATCTACCCTAGCTCCTTTTTTACTTTTTGGCTCTTTGTCCATATAATCGGCAACGCCATCTCCATCCGTATCGAAAGGACAACCATGACTATCAACCAATACGCCTTTTGGAGTACCTAAACAACGATCCTTATCATCACCTACACCGTCTCCGTCGCTATCGTCATGATCTACTGCATAAAAATCCACATTACCTGATTCTGTTTTCTTCTTTCTGAATTCATATTGAATACCAACGTTTGCCTGCGCATAACTATCATTTCCGCCCTTTTTGTAGTTGTCAACATAATCGCTCATGCAGATCACATAATTCACACCAATTGAAGCAACCCATCTTTCGCCAATGTGGAAGTTGATTCCTCCGCCCATAGGGAAAATAAGACCTGCACGTGCATAGCTTGTGGTAGAGTCTTTTAGCTTACTTTCGTACGTATAATCTCTTTTTATAATATTTGAGGTAGCAACAGTAACCGGATTTTCAGGTTGGTCGCGAATAGATCCATCGTTCCAGTAATTATAGCTTACCGATCCTCTTTTCAGATCTCCGTGAGGATCAAACATCATGTACCCGATACCTGCATTAATAAATGGTGATACAGTTGGATCATCATGAATTACTTTATCAAAGTTTGCAGTGATCAGTAGCTCGCCCTGCATTATAACCGATTCAAAGTTTCTATGAGACGCCTTTACATTGTCGGTACCGGCCATTTTCCCATACAAGCCTCCGATAGAAACCCCAAGTATTTTACCAAAGCGTTGCTCAATTGCCATATAATACCCCAACCTGGTATCCAGCAAAGGATTAACATCCGTTTGTTTTCCAACATCGCCCGTGAACTTGAGTGCGCTAACACCAAGCGTAAGGGAAGGTTTATGTTTAATAGGCTCATCCTGTGCTTTCAATAGCATTGTTGAAACCACGGTGAGTAAAGCTACTATTACCTTTTTGTTTAACATAAATGTTGTTTCCATAAAATATTCATTTGTTATTGTGAATATAAGCATTTTATGGGTATAGCAAAACTATTCCAAAAAAAGGGCAGGCTTTTATTGTAATGTATTAATTGTAAACAGTGCGTTGTTAATTTACACGTAGCAATATGTTCCAATCCCTTTGTTAATGTATGTTTCAGCTATATGTTTGCCGCTGTCAAAACAATAAAGTTCGCTTAAAGTTCCATTGTATTCTACAATCTCAGATGGAGCATTTATTAAATATCTTCCTCCTTCATATAGCTGTATTAAGTATCTTTGGGTTTTGAAAAAGTGAAAGAAACAAATCAAACTTCTATACTTTATTTACAGCATATTCAGCGACTCCTCGCTATTGAACGTGAAGAAGACAACAAACAGTTCAGGGAAGAATTTTTACGCGCTGACGTAAACAAACGTCGTGAAAATGGCGTAACCTGGTACCCGGTTGTTATCAATAACGAGGAGCCTACATTAAGCAATAGCACTTTAATAGAAGTGGAGAGAAGTACCTATCTCGACAAGCCTCATCAGTTCAGTGCAGGAAAAAATATTCTATTCTTCTCCAACAAAAACAACGAACACAACGAGATAAGCGGTACTATTAAGAGTGTTTACCGCAACAGCATGAAGATCGTTATTAATGCAGAAGATCTTCCGGACTGGGCTTATGAAGGTAAACTCGGCGTTAACCTGCAGTTCGACGACAACAGCTATAATGAAATGGAATTTGCATTGAATAAAGTGATCAATGCAAAGGAGAACAGAACAGAGGAGTTAAGGGAAATCATTCATGGAAACAGCATACCACAGTTCGAAAGCATTGACGAAAGCATTATACTACCCGGTCTCAATCTTTCACAAAACCGCGCAATAAGAAAAGTGCTTGCTGCTAAAGATGTGGCAGTGATACACGGGCCTCCGGGAACAGGAAAAACAACTACGCTTGTGCAGGCCATTCGACTTACCGTTCAGAAAGAGAAACAGGTGCTGGTATGTGCACCTACAAATACCGCTGTCGATCTGTTGACAGAAAAATTATTGGCACAAGGCGTTAAGGTGTTACGTATTGGTAATCCTGCAAGGGTTTCCGAAGAATTGGTTTCGTCTACACTCGATGGAAAAATATTATCAAGCGAATATTATAAAGACATAAAAAGTTTGCGCAAAACTGCCGAAGAGTATTTTAAAATGGCAGGAAAATATAAGCGTACCTTCGGACGCGAAGAAGCTCAGCAACGCGCGTTGTTTTATGCAGAAGCCAAAAATTGTGTGAAGGAAGCCAATGCATTGGAAGATTACATTACTTCACAACAATTGGAGAATGCAGAGGTAATAGCCTGCACACCCGTTACTGCATCTTCCCGGTTCATGCGCGAGAAACGATTCAAAACACTTTTTTTTGATGAAGCATCACAGGCATTAGAACCTATGACCTGGATTCCTTTATTAAAATGCCAGCGAATTATTTTAGCGGGGGATCATTTTCAGTTGCCTCCTGTTGTAAAAAGCAGGGAAGCAGAACAAGGCGGATTAAAAATTACCATGCTCGAAAAGTGCATGCAGAAAGAAGATATATCTGTGTTATTGAATATTCAATACCGCATGCATAATGCGATCATGGAATTTTCCAATACGGTATTTTACAACGATCAGCTACAGGCAGATATCAGTGTAAAAGATGTATTGCTGAACAATGATGAAAATTATCCTGTGTTGAGCAGACCAATAGATTTTGTGGACACAGCAGGGTGCGGTTATGACGAATTGCAAAATCCTGAAACCCTGAGTTTATATAACCCGGAAGAAG